>NZ_VZPV01000005.1 GCF_008801405.1 Ralstonia insidiosa
GGCAACGAGATCGCGCACGATGTCCTGCCTTCACAACTCGTCAAGCGTAGCGGCGAGCCGATCCTGGGGCGGGTCTATGGCCTCCTGCTCAAGACCGGCGAGTTGGTCTGGATTCGCGAGAACATCATTCCGATCCGCCGCCATGGCGAGCCGGTGCCCAGCAGCATCATGCTGTCGTTCGCCGATATCACCGACATCAAGCGCGCCGAGCAGCGCCTGCGCCATCTTGCTGCGCACGATGCGCTCACCGGCCTGACCAACCGCAGCTTTTTCATCGCCCACCTGGATGCCGCCATCGAGCGGGCGCGTGACGAAAGCCGCGAGCTTGGGTTGTTCTTCCTGGATCTGGACCGCTTCAAGAGCGTGAACGACACCGCCGGCCATGCCTGCGGCGACACGCTGCTGCAGAGCGCCGCCGCGCGGTTGACGGACTGCATTGGCCCCGGCGACGTGATCGCCCGCCTGGGCGGCGACGAGTTTGTGATCCTGATTGAGCAGCGCGTTGAGGGTAAGCGCATCGCGCTGCTGGCCGAACGTTTGCTGCTGACCATGCGCGAGCCGTTTGATACCGTCAACGGGCGCTACTACCTGGGCGTGTCGATTGGTGTGGCGCTGTATCCGCACGATGGGATTTCGGGCTCCGACCTGCTGCGTTCGGCCGATGCTGCCATGTACCGCGCCAAGCAGAATGGCCGCAACCGTGCGCAGTTCTACACGGCCGAGCTCAACGCCCGCTTGCAGCGCCGTTACCTGCTGGAAAACGCGCTGCGCGACGCGCTCGAGAACAACGAGTTGCAGCTCGTCTACCAGCCCAAGTACGACCTGGCCAGCCACCGCATCGTTGGTGCAGAGGCGCTGCTGCGCTGGAACAGCACCAAGCTGGGCGCCATCTCGCCGGTCGAGTTCATTCCGGTGGCCGAGGAAACTGGCCTGATCGTGCCGATCGGCGAATGGGTGCTACGCCGCGCGTGCGAACAGGCGGTGACGTGGTACGAGGCACTGGGTTATGACTTCCGTATGGCGGTCAACTTGTCAGCGCGCCAGTTCCAGGCCGGTGATGTGGTGCCGATGATCGAGCAGACGCTGGCTGAGGTCGGCTTGCCGCCCACTGCGCTGGAAGTGGAAATTACCGAAAGCCTGCTGATGGGAGGCGCCGATGAAGTCCGCCCGATGTTCGACGCGCTCACCGCGCAGGGCATCCGTATTTCCATCGACGATTTCGGCACGGGGTATTCGTCGCTGTCGTATCTGCAGCGCTTCCCGATCAGCAACGTGAAGATCGACCGCTCGTTCATCACGGGCATTCCGCATGACCCGGATTCGGTGGCGCTGACCGAGGCCATCGTCGCCATGGCGCGCGCCCTGGGCATGACCGTCACGGCCGAAGGTGTGGAAGATGCCGACCAGGTGGAGTTTCTCGCCAAGGCCGGCTGCCAGGAAATCCAGGGCTACTACATCGGCAAGCCCGTGACGGCGGAAGGCTTCGACCGGCTGCTGCGGGCACACCTCTCGGTGGTGGATGCCGGGGTGCGCGCGGCCCGTGGCTGAGTACGCGGTCGACGGTTCGGGCTGACTGTTCGCGCCAGCCTTCCTGCCATTCGTCGCAAACCGCTCCCGTGTGCGGAATGCGGCGCCTAAGCTGGCGTCATTCCAACAGGGAGACCGCCATGCTCGAATCGATCACCTCCATCGTGTCGCATACGCCCACCTGGGTGTTCGTGGTGTTTGCCTTGCTGATTGCGCTTGGCCTGCGCCAGACGCAGCCACGCGTGGTGTCGCGCCGGCGGCTAATCGTGCTGCCGCTGGTGGTGGCTGCGTACTCGTTCTACGGTGTGGTGATGGCGAGCCACGGCAGCGCGCTCGCGCTGGCGGCATGGCTGGCCGCGATTGCAGCGGCCTTCCTGTTGACGCGCGTGATGCCGCCCAGCGGCGCCGTCTCCGAATCAGCTGCCACCGTGCGCGTGCCCGGTAGCTGGGTGCCAATGGTGGTGATCCTGGGCCTGTTCACTGCGCGTTACGCTTACAACGTGATGCTGGCGATGCATCCGGATGTGCTGCAATCGGCCAGCTTCATGGCGCTGTTCAGCGCGCTGTTCGGATTTCTGGGTGGGCTGCTGCTCTCGCGCTCGGTGCTGATGCATGTACGTACGCCGCGATTGATGGCGGCTTGAGCTCGCCTTGCCTGACGATGCGCCGATCGACCCCTGATCGGCGTGACCCGAGCCCAATCGGCGTTAACATCCGCATGTTGCAATCTCCATCCAATACGAGACGACATGCTGGAACTCGACGGCACCATCTGGCTGCGCGCCGGTGAAGACAACTGGGGCGGACACGGCCGCATCGAACTGCTGTCCGCCATTGGGCAGACAGGTTCCATCACGGCGGGTGCCAAGGCCGTGGGCCTTTCCTACAAGGCTGCCTGGGACGCCATCGACACCATGAACAACCTGGCCGGCGAGCCGCTGGTGGTGCGTACCACGGGCGGCAAGGGCGGTGGCGGCAGCGTGCTGACGCCGCGTGCGCAACGGCTGATCGATAGCTTCCGCGTGCTGGAAGCGGAGCACCGCCGCTTTGTCGAGCGCCTGGATGCTGCCGCCCATGCCGCCAGCGAAGACCTGAACGTGCTACGCCGCCTGATGCTGCGCACGAGTGCGCGCAATACGCTGTTCGGCACGGTGGAGTCCGTGGCCTCCGGTGCCGTCAATGATGCCGTCACGCTGCGCTTGCCCGGCGGTCAGGCCGTGGTGGCCACCATCACGCAGGAAAGCACGCAAACGCTGGGGCTGGCCCCGGGCGTGCAGGCTGTTGCGCTCATCAAGGCACCGGCCGTGATGCTGTTGCGCCGAATGGGCGATAGAACGGGCGACGGTATGGGCGAGTGGCGGCTCTCTGCAGAAAACCAGTTGCCGTGCGTGGTGACGGAAATCCGTGATGGCGCGGTGCAGGCTGAGGTGCGCTTGCGCCTGCTGGATGCGAACGCGACGTCTGCGGGGGAAACCGTGCTGGTGGCCATGCTGTCGCGCACCGCTGTTGAAACGCTGGCCCTGGCTGAAGGTGTGGAAGCCGTGGCCGTGTTCGAGGCGTCAAGCGTGATCCTGGGCTTGGCTTGAGCCAGAGTCTGAACCCCATGGCCGCGCCCAAAACACTGCTGATCGTCTATCACTCGATGACGGGCGGCACGCGGCAGATGGCCGAAGCCGCACAGGCCGGCGCCGCCGCAGAGGGCAGCGTTGCCGTGCGCCTGCTCCAAGCCGCGCAGGCGGGCCCCGGCGACGTGCTGGCCGCCGATGGCTACCTGTTCGCGACGCCGGAAAACCTGGCCGCCATTGGCGGGCAGCTCAAGGATTTCTTCGACCGCAGCTACTACCCCGCGCTCGACCGCATCAACGGTCGCCCTTACGCCTGCCTCGTTTGTGCTGGCAGCGATGGGCAGAATGCCGTGCGGCAGATCGAACGCATCGCCACGGGCTGGCGGCTGCGGTCTGTGGCTGAGCCGATCATTGTCTGCACCCATGCGCAGACGCCAGAGGCCATCCTGGCGCTCAAGCAGATCGGTGAGGAAGACCTGGAGCGTTGCCGCGCACTGGGTGAAGCCCTTGCGACAGGGCTGGCGCTGGGCGTGTTCTAGGCCAGGCGGTTCGCAACCGCCGTCAGGTGCGGGTGCGGTGACAGTGGCGCCGCCTCGGGCGTACGTACCGCATCGGCCACGACACGGCCATCGCGCAGTTCGAACACGTGGTCACCGAAGATCTCCACGTCCGCCGGATCGTGCGTGATCATCAGCATCGGTACATCCAGCCGCCGCTGCAATGCCGACAATTCCGAGCGCATGCGTGTGCGCAATGCCGGGTCCAGTGCGGCAAAGGGCTCGTCGAGCAACAGCATGGAGGGCTCGGCGATCAGCGCCCGGGCAAGCGCCACGCGTTGCCGCTGTCCACCGGAGATCTGCGTTGGGTAGTTGGCGGCCACCGCGTCCAGTTCGAAGGTGTCGATCCACTGCTGCACGCGTGCGTCGTGTTGTCCGTTCAGACGACGAGGTGGATTGAACCACCCGCGCTTGAGCCCAAAGCCGATGTTCTGCGCCACCGTCAGGTAGTTGAAGAGGGCGTAGTCCTGGAAAAGGTAACCGACGCGGCGCTCCTGCGTGCTGAGGTTGACGCCATCTGCATGGTTGAACAGCGTGCGGCCATTCAGCACGATGCGGCCCCGGTCGGGCGTCATCAGGCCGGCGATGGCGCGCATGGCGAGGCTTTTGCCGGCGCCAGACGGGCCGTAGAGCACCACGCGTCGGCTATCGGAGCGCACGGCAATGTCCAGCGAGAACACGCGCGCAGCGCTCGTCAGCGTTTTCTGTACGACGAGATCCACCATCGCAGCGGGATGGGCGCTCATGCCGGTTGCTCCTGCAGGTTGGGTGCGCGCCCTTGCAGCAGGCGGCTAGCCACCACCAGCACCACGATGCACGTGAGCGAGGTGATCAGCACCAGCGTGTTGGCCGTGGCGTCGTCACCGGCCTGCACAGCTTCGTAGATGGCGACGGACAGCGTCTGCGTGCGGCCGGGCAGGTTGCCGGCAATCATGAGCGTGGCACCAAATTCACCCAGTGCGCGTGCAAACGCCAGGAGCACCCCGGCGGCGATGCCTCGCGCAGCCAGCGGCAGGGTCACGCGAAAGAAGACGGCGGCTTCCGGCAGGCCGAGCACACGCGCAGCGTTTTCCAACTGGTGATCCACACCTTCAAATGCGGCGCGCGCTGACTTCATGACCAGCGGAAACGCCACGACGGTCGAGGCAACGACCGCCCCTTGCCAGGTGAAGACAAGCTGGATGCCCATGCTGTCCAGCCACCCGCCGATCGTGCCGCGCCGGCCCAGCAACACCAGCAGGTAGTAGCCCAGCACCGTGGGCGGCAGCACCAGCGGCAGGGTCAGGGCGGCATCGATCAGGTCACGCAGGCGGCTGCGCGTGCGCGCCAGCCCGTAGGCTGCGCCTACACCCAGGATGAGGTTGAGGGCGGTCGCCCAGCCGGCCACTTTGAGCGAGAGCAGCAGGGGCGTCCAAACGGAATCGGTCATGCGGATGCGTGGTGTGCCAGCGGGCGCCCACTGGCGGGCGAAGGGGCAAGCGTGTGCTTCTAGCGCAATATAGGGTTGGTTATAACGGATGGTCAATCCGTTGCGCTTGATACCGCACATGAAACCCGAGAAATGCGCCTGGCCAGAGCTGTGGGTGGGGCGAAGGCGCGCGGGTTGGCGTCAGATAGACAGATGCGCCCTCGTCCATGCGGCTCTGGCCGGGCTGTGACCGAATGGAATGTCGTATTGGGGTTGTCCGGGGTTGCGTGGCGCCCCGGTATACGGGTGGCTTATCAGCGTATTGCTCTGCAGCTGCGGTTTGCCAGCGCGAGATGACGTTCTATCAAAACAAATTGTCGTTCAATCAAAGGTATTTGAATTGGGACCCCCCGAACGGGTGGGGGTGACAGGCTGATATCGCTTTTGCATTCCTGTAAAATTCAATCGGTACAACTGCATTTGAAATCGAAAAAGAATGCGCGTGGGCCTTCTTTGGTAGTGCTGTGTGAGCCACTTCGCTAATCCTGCTGTGGCAAGAAATTCAGATGCATTCGCCGTTTTATGATGGATGAATTTTTTTAAATATTAAATGCGCTTCGTGAAGCAGGCTAGGTAGTCCTTCGGGGCGCTCTATTTGAAAAAGAGCATGGTGGTGGGGCGTAATTCCGTACCACGATAATTGGCGCTGTTTTCCGATAGTGGATGATGAAGGTGCCGGTATTGACCGGGCTGAGCGCGCATGCGGGTTGCCTCAAGGCGCTGGAGGTGGCGCGCAGTCAGGAATGGCGCGCGGTGCTGTCGCTGTTTTGCCGGGTATTCGGCGTGTATTGCGTCAAAATGCCGCGCATGACGGCCGGGGGCGTAAGAACGCAGCGGTGCATAGGGTTGTGCTTCATTGGTCGTTGCTTTCAAACAGATATTTCTGGTGGGTGCTCAAGGCGTGCTCATTTCATGATCGGACCAGTATCCAGAGGCTGTGAAGCAGTGCTGGTTGAATAATCAACAATTGTTGGAAAACCAATGTTCCCTGCCGGTTGGCGAAGACGTGGCGGGAAATCTTGGGCTAGTATGCGCATCGCTGTACTCACCGAGACGCGCTGGTGCGCGGGCATCGGGGGGTATGAAAACAAGAAAGATAAGTAATCCAATAAATAAAAAGGTTTAAGCCTTGAGTTGGTGGTCGGACGATGTTGGTCTGGATCTATTGGTGACGGGGAAGGTTATGAAACAACGCACGACGGTGATGCGCCGCGAATCCCAGCAAGGGATTGCGGCGCTCACTTCCATCACACGGAAAGGGACGACGTCCCATTTACCGACACACCCGTGCCGCTACGGCACGCGGGTCGACTTTCTGTTCGGCCCGAGCTGATTCTCCGCTGACGTTTTCCTGGCCCCGGGCGTGCTGTGCTCCCGGGTTGACTTGACGCGTGTCGCTGCGCGCCCGGTGTGGTGTTGCTGCTCCGGGGCGTCGTACGGCGGGCTGTACGTGAACAAGTCAACCGATCGATTGGCGATTGGGCCAAGCGCGATTGGGCCAAGCATTTCGGATAGGTGTTTAGCGCTAAATGCGCTCGCGGATGAGTTCTGCACGCCCGCGCTCAACCTTTCTGCTGAAGTCGTCGTGAGCCGGGTGATGGCCGCTGGCGTTGCATACGAACGCTGGTGCCCTGTAATGTCGCGCCCCGCTTGGATTGAGAACCGTGTCTGTTTCGCTTCGTGGCCAATGTCGGCCGCAGCGACGCATTTGTAAGAGAACGAATCCTGATGCCAACCAAGATCCTTTCCATCTTCGGTACGCGGCCCGAGGCCATCAAGATGGCGCCGGTCGTCAAGCAACTTGAGCTGACGCCGGGCGTGGAGTCCATCGTCTGCGTGACGGGGCAACACCGCACCATGCTGTCGCAAGTGCTCGACCTGTTCGGTGTTCGGCCGCATCACGACCTCGCGCTGATGACCGGCAACCAGACACTCAACGGGCTGGCGTCACGGCTGATTGCTTCGATTGATGAAGTACTCGCCATTGAGAAGCCGGACCGCGTGCTGGTGCACGGCGATACCACCACGGCCTGCGCCGCCGCGCTGGCTGCGTTCCATCGGCAAATCCCGATCGGGCACGTGGAAGCCGGCCTGCGCACCGGAAACCTCGCGCAGCCGTGGCCCGAAGAGATGAACCGCCGCGTGATCGACGTGATGAGCGACCTGATGTTCGCGCCAACGGAGAGCTCCCGGATCAACCTGCTGGCCGAGTCGCTGGGGGGGCGCATCATCGTGACGGGCAACACCGTGATCGACGCGCTCTATCTGAGTGCCGCGCGCATCGACACCGATGCCGCGCTGCGCGTGCAGTTGGATCAGACGCTGGCGTTTCTCGATCCGCAGCAACCCGTGGTGCTGGTGACCGGTCACCGTCGCGAGAACTTCGGTGCGGGCTTTGCCGAGATCATCGCCGCGCTGGGCGATCTTGCACGCAGCAACGTCGCGCAGATCGTCTATCCGGTGCACCTCAACCCCAACGTCAGCGGGCCGGTGCGGCAGGCGCTCAGCAGCGAGCCCAACGTGCACCTGATCGAGCCGCTGGACTACCTGACCTTTGTGCGCCTGATGCAGCGATCTGCCGTCATCCTGACCGACTCGGGTGGCATCCAGGAAGAGGCCCCGGCGCTGGGCAAACCGGTACTGGTGATGCGCGACGTGACCGAGCGCCCCGAGGCGATCGCAGCCGGCACGGTGCGCCTGGTCGGCACCCAGCGCGAAACGATCGTGCGGGAGACGCGCACGGTGCTGGAGTACCTGGCAATCGGCGAGACCTTCGCTGGCCGCTCCAACCCGTACGGCGACGGCCAGGCATCGGCCCGCATCGTAGCGGCGCTGATGGGGCAGCCGTTCAATGAGTTCAATCCTGACGGGCCCGGCCGCACCTCTGTTGGTGCCGCCGTCCGCGAGCCTTTGCTGCGGTAAGGCGCTCTCCATCATTGCGAGACTATCGACGTGAATTCTGAACGTTCTCCTCGCCGCATGACACGCGCTTGCGTCGCGACGTTTGCGGTTGCCCTGCTGGTTGCGGGCCGTGTCCAGGCGGCTCCCGATGAGCTTGGTGCGGCATTGGCCCAGCTTTCGCAAGGGCGTGTCGTGACGCGCAGCTTGTCGCTGGCAGACGTGGGCGTGCGCGAACCGCTGGTGCTGCAGGCGCCGGATGCCATTCGCGAGCTGTACCTGCCGGTGCCCGCCAACCTGCCGATCTCCGATGCGACGCTCCAGTTGGATGGCGGCTACATGCGTGCAGACGGTGGCCGCACCACCATGCTGGTGTCGCTGGATGGGGCGCCGGTGCTGGCGCGCGGCTTTACCCAGTTTCAGGGCGATGCTGCGGCCAGCCTGGGTGTGGACGGCGGCCCGCGCCCCACAGGTTTTGTCCGTCTGGGGCTGCAGTGGTCGTCCATCATCAACGACACCATCTGCACCGACCAGACGGCCATTGGCAACGTGCTGCGTATCGCGCCCACGTCGCGGCTGACGTACCGCTTCGATCCGGCTGCGGTCAAGGACCTGCGCACCGCGTGGAGTGCATTGCCGACGGCACCGACGGTGGCGCTGAGCGCAAACAAGGTCGGTGCCCCTGCGTATGACGTGAGCTGGCGGACGATCGCGCTGCTCCAGGCGGAGAACAAGCGCCCCGCAGTGCGTGCATGGCCCGTTGTGGGCGATACGGTTGACCTGACCGGCGTGAGCGTGCCCAAGGCACTGCAGGCCGCGCCTGCATTTGCGGCGCTGGCGGCTGGCGGTCAGCGCAAGCTGGCCAACCCGGCGGAGGTGGGCGCGTTCGTGCTGCTGGCCTCGCGCTCGGCATTCGCACCCGACATCGTGGTGGCGGATGACGCGTTGCGCGGGAGCCTGAAGGCATCGCTGGATGCACTGCGCGCGCAGGTTGCCGCGGTCTCCACGTCGGGTGCGGAGGCCTTTGACCAATGGCGTGCACAGACTTGGGCACCCATCACCGAGCCGCTGGCAGCAGGTGAGGTTCGGCTTGCGCATCTGCCCGGGCAGGTCGTGATCGTGACGGGCGACGTAGGCGGGGTGGCGGCGCTGGCGGCGGCATGGCGTCCGATCGATGCGTCCAACCAGATCGTGGTGCACCAGTTGGAGGGCGCACCGCATGCCTACGGTGACAAGGTTGCGCTGGCGCTGCTGGGCGGCGAGCCGCGGACGATGGAGGTGCTGGGCCGTGCAACGTGGGATGCCAGCTTTGACCTGAGCACCGTCTCCGGCCAGGGCAAGCTGCCGGGCGAAGTGGTGCTCGACGTTGCGGCGGCACCGTCGGCCAGCGTGAGCGGCCAGGTGGCGTCGGTCTATTTCAACGGCATGCTGATCGGCTCGGAGCTGCTCAAGCAGGATGGCCGCGTACAGCGCATCACGGCGCGCATTCCGCGCTACGCGCTGGGCGCATCCAACCTGCTGCGCGTGCTGTTCCAGCGCCCGCCCGAAGACGGCTGCCGTGCGCGTCTGCAAGGCTATCCGGTGGCCGTGCTGCCGAGCAGCCACGTGACGCTGGAAACCGCCAGCCTCGACCCCGATTTCACCGGCATGGTGGCGCGCTTTGCCTCGCAGGCCAACGTGATCGTGCCGACGGCCTATCTGGGCGATGCAGCGGCGACGCTGCCGCGTGTCGCACGCCTGGCCAACGCCGCTGGGATCGCGCCCACGCGCAGCCAGCTCACCGCCGTGGCGGATAACGAGGCGGCTGCGCCCAAAGACACCTTCCTGGCAATCGACGTGCCCCTGCGCGACGAGACCGGCCGCGCCGTGCTGTCGAAAGACCGCCTGACACTGACGACGGCCTCCGACAAGCTGTTGGCCGATGTTTCGGGCCTGACCAATCTCGGCATCGTTCAGGTGGCGAAGGCGGGCAGTGCGACGGGGGTGGTCTACCGCACGGTGGGGCCGGTGGCGCCGGTATTGCCGGCCACGCTGCGCCTGTCGCGCGGCGACGTGGCGGTGGTGGCCAGCGACGGCATCGCCCGCGTGTTCGACACGCTGCACCCCGGTGAAGTGCTGCCCAGCGATGTCGACCGTCCGCGCCTGACCAAGAGCTTCTGGTCGTGGGCAGGGCCGGGCATCGTGGTGGTGGTGTTCCTGATCCTGTTGGCGGTGGCGGGCTACGCACGCCGGCGTCGTCAGTCCAAGTCGTGACGTTCGACGTTATCCAATGGTATGCGGGCCACTTGCTGGCCCAGTACTACCACGGGCTGGAGTTGCTGGCCATCGTGGTGGCGGTGCTCATCCTGATTTCGAGCCTCGACGATCTGTTCATCGACGTGTGGTACTGGGTGCGCGAGGTCTACCGCTTCTTCACGGTCAAGCGCGTGTACACGCCGCTGACGGCTGAGCAGCTCAAGGCCCGCGCCGAACAGCCGATCGCCATCATGGTGCCGGCATGGCTGGAGTACGACGTGATCGCGGCCATGATCGAGAACATGGTCAGCGTGATGGACTACCGCAGCTACATGGTGTTTGTCGGCACGTATCAGAACGATGCGCAAACGATCAATGAAGTGGAGCGCATGCGCCGCCGCTACAAGCAGTTGCGCCGCGTGGAAGTGCCGCACGATGGCCCGACCTGCAAGGCCGACTGCCTGAACTGGGTCATCCAGGCCATCTTCAAGCACGAGCGCGATCACAACATCGAGTTTGCCGGCGTGGTGCTGCACGACAGCGAGGATGTGCTGCATCCCCTGGAGCTGCGTTTCTATAACTACCTGCTGCCGCGCAAGGACATGATCCAGCTGCCGGTGGCCTCGCTCGAGCGCAACTGGTTCGAGCTGGTAGCCGGCACCTACATGGACGAGTTTGCCGAGTGGCATGGCAAGGACCTCGTCGTGCGCGAAAGCCTGGCCGGCACGGTGCCGTCGGCCGGTGTCGGGACGTGCTTCTCGCGACGTGCGCTGCTGGCGCTTGCGGCTGAGACCGACAACCAGCCCTTCAATACCGAAAGTCTGACCGAGGACTACGACGTGGGTGCGCGGCTGGGCAAGATGGGCATGCAGTCCATCTTTGCGCGCTTTCCCGTGCAGTTCAGCATGCGGCGCAAATCGTGGTTCGGGCTCGGGCCGGAGCGTGACTTCACGCTCACCATGCCGCTGTGCGTGCGCGAGTTCTTCCCGGATACCTTCCGCACGGCTTACCGCCAGCGGGCGCGCTGGGCACTGGGCATCGGGCTGCAAGGCTGGAAGCAGACCGGCTGGACCGGCGGCCCGGCCAACCGTTATCTGCTCGCGCGTGATCGCAAGGGCATCGTCACCGCGTTCGTCGGCATTCTGGCGTATGTGCTGATCGTGCAGTTTCTGCTGTTTGCGCTGGTTGACCAGTTTGGATGGATGCCCGAGCTGATCGCCTCGCCGCTGTCGAAGTACGAATGGCTGGGCACGCTGCTGTGGTTCAACGCCATCGCGCTGACGCTGCGCGTGGTGCAGCGGGTGTACTTCGTCACCCAGCTGTATGGGTGGGAGCACGGGGTGCTGTCGGTGCCGCGCATGATCGTCGGCAACTTCATCAACTTCATGGCGGTATCGCGGGCGTGGAAGATGTTCCTCACCCACCTCATTACCGGCAAGCGGCTGGCATGGGACAAGACCATGCACGACTTCCCTTCGGAGGACGGCTTTACCGGCGAGCGCCCCCGGTTGGGCGAGCTGCTGGTGACGTGGCAGGCGATCGGGCAGGAGACCCTGGACCAAGCGCTGCAAGATGCGCATGCCCGTCAGGCGCCCCTGGGCCGTGTGCTGATGGCCAAAGGCTGGCTGGACGACGAAACGTTGGCCGAGGCGATCGCCTTCCAGGCCGATCTTGAGCGCGGTGCGCTCGACCTGGCGCAGCTGCGCGCGCATGCAGACCTGCTGCCGCTTGACACCGTGATCCGCCACCGCGTGCTGCCGCAAGGTGAAGACGCTGCGGGGCACGTGGTGCTGTTGGTGGCCAGCCCACTGCCGGACGCGGAGCTTGCGCAGGTGTCTGCCGAACTGCAGCGCGATGTGGTGCAGCGGATCGTGCGGGAAGGTGAAATTGCCATGGGCCTGCGCCAGTTGCGCGGTATGACCGTGGCCGACGTTGGCGCATTGGCGGCCAATGCACCGCAGGTGGGCCACGTGGACGGCCCGACTGCTGCGCGTGGCGTGCCATTGCTGGGCGATCTGCTGATCGAGCGCGGCCATGTTCTGCGCGAAACATTTGACGCCACGCTGCGCGACTACAGCCCCCACCGCGATGGCCGCATTGGCGACTACATGGTGAGCCGCGGCGTGATCTCGCACGAGGCACTGGATGACGTGATCAAGGAGCAGCACCGCCTGGGCGGCGTGCTGGCGGCAGCGGCATGAAGCAACGGAAGACAACCCTCGCACGCCCTGCACGCAACTTGCGGCCGCGCTGGTCGGCACGACTGGCCATGACCGCACTGGCGGGCGCACTGTGTGCGCCGGCACTGCTGCATGCGCAGACGAACGGCACCAAGCCGCTGCCATTGGCCGGTGCTGCCTACCGCGTCGCGCAGCAGGCCTACGATGCGTGCAAGCGCCATGCGTATTCCAGTTGCGTTGCACTGGCGCGCGAGGCGATTCGCCAGCGGCCCGACGTCATGTCGCTCCATCTGCTGCTGGCGGATGCGCTGGCGGCGCAACGGCAGTATGCGGAGGCAGGGCGCGTACTCAATGGCGCCACCGCACGTTTTGGCCCGGACCGGCAGCTTGCCGAACAGCGCAGGCGCGTTGCAGCCTTGCGGGCGCCCGCCAATGCGGCCGGGCACGTGCAGGCCAAGGACGAGGAGGGCGGCGCCCTGCTGACAGGCGCAGCACTGGACGCCGCCCAGAACGCCTACAAGGCGTACAACGCCAAGGATTTTGCCGGCGCCGCGCGCTACGCCAACGAGGTGATTGCGCTGCGCCCCGACCTGAAGCGTTTTCGCCTGTTGCTGATCGACGCCTCCAGCGCCGCCGGCGATGACGCCGCCGCCTGGGACGCCGACATGGCCACCGTCCAGCAATTTGGCGACAGCGAACCACTGCGCATCCGCCGCGAGTTCATCGGCGTCGGCCTGGGCATGAAGGTGGCGGAGGACGCGCTCAACGCGCGTCAGTCGGGCGACACAACGCGCGCCATCGCGCTGGCACGCCAGGCAGTGGTCTATGCACCGGCGCGTTTCGACTACCGCTTGCAACTCATCGACGGGCTGCTCGCCACGGGCGATCTGGCGGGCGTCGAGCGCGCCATGGACGATGCCATCGCCTACGACGATACCGAGATCATGGCGTGGACGTTGCGCGGCTACGCGCGCGCGGCACAAGGCAAGTCGGAGGCAGCAAACACCGACCTGGCACAGGCGCTCAAGCAGGCCGATGCCACGGCTGCGGTGCGGCGTTCGATGCAAACCATTGCTGCCGACATCTGGCTGGCCCAGGGCGAGCCGCAGCGCGTGATTGACGTGCTTGGCGATCTCAAGCCGATCGACGACGACACGGATTCGCTCATCACCATGCGCGTACACAGCGCGCGCCGGCAATTGGCAACTGCGTCGGCAACGGCGTCGGCAACTGCGCAGGCAGCAGCGGCCACTCCGGCATCGTCAGCCGAGGAGACCGCACAACGCGTGGCTGTGGCAGCGCGTCCGGTGATCGACTGTGCCGCCAGCGAGTTCGGGTCGGACTGCGATCTGTATCCGGCCGATCCGGGCTTTGCGCCGGCACAGGCCTCCGCCCGGGCCGCCGAAGCGAAAGACACCAAGGCGGCGCTTGAGTTCGCCCGTCAGGCCGTGCAGGCGGCACCGCAAGACGCGCAGCACCGCGTTGATCTGGTCAATGCGCTCATCGACGCCAAGCAGGAGCGGGCGGCGACGAGCGAATCGAAGGCGATCGTTGAGGACGGGCTGCTCGATGCCTTGCCACCGCTTTCTGCGGCATACATCGCGCAGCGGGCAGGCGAAGACCAGACTGCTTCCGATTTGTTCGAACGCGCGGACAAGATCACGCCGCTGTCCATTGACGAGCGCACCGATGCCGCCTATTCGGCCCTGGCAGCGCGCCGCAACCAGCTTGCCATTGCGCATCTGGAGCGCGCCATCGATGCCGGCCTGGAGCCGCCAGAGGGCGACGATCCGCCGCCCACGCCCCAGGCCATGCTCGACATGCGCGAGGCCCATGCCGACGCCACGCGCAACTGGGGCTTTGACGCGACGCTCAGCTACCGTGGCGGCGGCATGCCGTCAGGCCCGCTGCTGACCACCACGCCCGGCGATGCCAACGCCTGGCAGGCGGGCGTGGAGGCATACTGGCGCCCGTTCGGGCCGCTGGGTGACCGGATGTTTGAAGTCTATGCACGCGCTTTCGAGAGCTTCGGCGTCAAGGGTGGCGAATCCAGCGGTGCCCAGACGCTGCAGGCTTCCGTGGGCGCGCGCGTCAAGCCGTTCAGCGATCTGAATGTGATCTTCGCCCTTGAGCGCGTGATCCCGATCGGCTCGGCCGCCAATGGGGATTGGCTGGCGCGCACCGCCTACTCCGATGGCTTTGGCACCGAACGCCGCATTGACGTCCCATCGTGGTGGACCGGCCGCGTTTACGCAGAGGCCGGGCGCTACCTGCAGGCCGGCACCAACTACGCCACCGCCAACGCCGAGTTCGGCCGCACCTACCGCATCGACAGTGTCAGCTCGCGCTGGACGGTGTTCCCGTACGTGGTTGTCGGTGCCGACTATGACAGCAGCATCAACAGCAGCGTGCCGATCGGCGCGGGCGTGGGGGTGTCCACACGCTATGTCTTCCGAGAGAGCAAGTACAACGCACCGCAGTCGTACGTCGATGTGTCCTTGCAATACCGCTTCAAGCTGGCCGGCGACGACCGTGCCCGCGGAGTGTTCTTCAACGCCATCTATTCCTACTGATCCTATGCAACGTCGCATGACATTGACCGATTTGATGCGCGCGCTGGGCACGGTGCTCGTGCTGGGCGTGCCCGCCGCCGCGCACGCCGCCGCGCAGGATGTTGCCAGCCTGTACGGCCCGCAGCCGCCCGCCAACGCCACGTATGTGCGCGTGGTCAACCTGGCCACGCAATCCGCCCGCGTGACGTTGCCGGGCAGCGAAGCCGCGCAAACGCTGGCAGCCGGCGCATCGACGCGCCTGAGCGTCGTGACCCCAGGTACGCCGCTGCGCGTGACGGTCGATGGGCGCGAGCCCGTGCAGGCAACCGCCGCGGATGCCGCAGGCGCAGTGTCGGCCAGTGACGCCACTGCCGGCCAGGCCATTACCGTGATGCTCACGCGGGAGTCGCAAGGCTGGCGCGCCACGCGTGTGGCCAACCCGCAGGAGCGTCTGGATGCCATGCGCGCCACGCTGCGCGTCTACAACGTTGCGGGCGGCGCCTGCGCGGGGAAGATCGCCGTGGCCGACAACGGCCCGACGGTGTTTGCGCAGGTGCCCGCAGGCACGCAACAGGCCCGCGCCATCAACCCGATTGCCGCCCGCCTGACGGGCAGTTGCGGCAATGCCACGACGGCGCCGCTGCAACTGCCCACGCTGGCCGCGGGTGACAGCTACAGCCTGTTCCTGGCCGGCGATGCTGCCAAGCCTGTACTCACCGGCGTGCGCGATGACATCGCCTGGCCGCCCGCCAAGAAGTGAATCTCACCACCGAATTTGAAGGCCACTCTATGACCGTATCGCTTCGTTCACCGCTCGGCTCCGACAGCCAATCCATCGATGCCCGCCGCCGCCGCGTGCTGTTCTCGCTGGGCGCCGCACCGTTGGCCGGTGCACTGGCCGGGTTGCCGAGCCTCGCCCTGGCCGTGCAGGGTGCACAAGCGCCTGCCACCAAGGCCCAGACCATCATCGAAGGCCGCGACCGCTGGCTGTTCCCCGGTTGGGAAAGCCTGACCGAAGACGATACCGCCGGTTGCCTGCAAGCGCTCGATCTCATCCGCAAGGCGGCGGACAAGCTCAGCGCCGCCGATATCCGCACGGTGATCGTCATCGCGCCGCTCAAGGCCCGTGCCTATGCCGACAAGCTGCCCGATGGCATGACGCTGTCACCGGCGGTGAAGGGCCGCTACGCCGCACTGGCGGCCCACGCCGGCAAGATCGGGCTCGACATGGTCGACGCAGAGGCGGCCATTGCCACCGTCAACCCGACCGACGACACCACGTTCATCCGCGCCGACTATCACTGGTCCGCGCGTGCCGCCGAGGCCAACGCCGCCGCAACGGCCAAGCTGCTGCAAGCGCGCGGCTTGTTTACGGAGCGCACCGGTGGAGGCACGCGGCTCGGCAAATGGACGGAAGAGATCAGCTACGGCGATCTGGCCGACCTGCTGCCGCCGGAAAAGAAGAAGGCGGTCGGCAAGGACCACTTCTTCGTTCGCCAGGCCGGCAACAACAAGGATTTGCTCGATAGCGCACCCTCCCAGGTGCAGGTGGTCGGCAACAGCATGGTGCAGCCATACCTCGGTTTTCCGCAGAAGCTCTCGAACGCCATCGACAGCCTCGTCGGCCTGACCTGGACGTTCGGCAACGTTGGCCCGTGGAAGACGCTGCTGAACTATCTGGAGTCGCCTGCGTTCAAGTCCGCCAAGATCAAGGCGCTGGTCTGGCAGTTCAATGAAGGCCAGATGATGAACGGCCCGAATGCGGCAACGCAGTGGGATGCCGCTTCGATCATGGCGGAAGACGCGTGGCTGGCCCGCCTGGACAAGGCACTCGCGCGATGAGCGACGGGCTCGCACGTTCTTCTGCAACCGCACTGCCCGGCCAGGAGCCGGCAGAGGCTGCGCCGCCGGATCGGTCTGCGTTCTGGCACCGGGCGTTGGCTTGGGCTGTGGCGGTGCTTCTGATCACCGGCCTTGGCATGGCGGTGGTTGCACTGGTCCGACAAACTGACAACGGCGAGCCGTTCAAATGGGCCGGGTGGCGTGACGGCACCCTGGGCCACCAGATTGAAGGTGCCATCGACGTGCCGTACGCGCGCACGCTGCACCGCTGGCAGGCTGCGCTGCGCTATCGCGTGCTGGGCGATCTCGGCCAGCAGGTGCGCGAGGGCTGCCCTGGCTGGCTCTTCTACGCCGATGGATTGCGCCCGCCCCCCGCTGCGGCCGGGCAGGTGCGGCAGGTGGGCGTGCCGGGTGCCGATGCATTGCTCGATGCCCGCATCGCGACGCTGCACCGCTACGCCGACGCCCTGCGCAAGGACGGCATCCGCTTGGTGGTTGTGACGGTGCCCGACAAGGCGCGCGTTGAAGCGCAGGCCCTCTGCGGCTTGCATCAGGACGCTCGCATGACGCAGCGCCTTGCCGGATGGCAGCAGGCGCTGGACGCCGCTGGTGTCGCGCGTGTGGAACTGCTGCCCGCATTGCAGCAGGCAAGCCCCGCGTACTTTCGCACCGATGTGCACTGGAACGCGAGCGGTGCGCAGGCGGCCGCCAACGTGATCGGCGCGGCCGTGCTGCCGTTGCTGGGTGGGCGGGGCGAGGCACGCTTTGAGCACCAACAGGCAGCAGCAGAGCCCCGCGTTGGCGACCTGCTCACGCTCAGTGGTCTGGGCGATGTGCCCGACGCATGGCGCCCGGCGCCCGATCTGGTGGCCGCGCAGACCATCAGCGCGGTGCATTCGGGCGGCCTGCTTGATGACGCACCGCCGGTCGAGGTCATGCTGGCGGGCAGCTCGTTCTCACGGCGCAGCGAGTTTGCGGGCCGCCTGGGCGAACAGCTTGGCCGCGAGGTCTGGAACGTGAGCCTGGACGACGGCCAGTTCGACCGTGCCATGCAAGCCATGTGGGACAAGCGCGCAACGTGGCCCAAGAGTGTGCGTGTGCTGGTGTGGGAGATGTCGGAAGACGCGCTGCACCTGCCGGTCAAGACCCTCCCCAACGGCGCCAGCCATTGAGGCCGAGATGCTATTCAACTCGTTCATTTTCCTGACGCTGTTCCTGCCGGTTTCGATTGCCGGCTACTACCTGCTGGGTGCGCGCTCGCCGCGTGCGGCGTCAGTCTGGCTGTGCGTGGCGTCGTTCCTGTTCTACGGATGGTGGAACCCGTCGTTCGTGCTGCTGCTCACGTTGTCGATCGCGTTCAACTTTGCGATGAGCTGGCTGATCCTCAGCAACCCGGCGGGGTCGCGCGCGCGACGCGCTTGGCTGGCCTTCGCCATCGTGGTCGATCTGGCAGTGCTGGTGCGCTACAAGTACCTGGCGGCGTTGATTGGAGTCGTGGTGAACGCGGCCGACATCATGCCCGCTGGCTGGGTTGCCGTGGCGATGGAAGATGTGGCGCTGCCGCTGGGCGTGTCGTTCTTCACCTTCACGCAGATCGGCTATCTGCTTGACTGCAATGCAGGCATCGTCAAGGAGCGCGATCCGCTGGGCTTTATCCAGTTCGTCACGTTCTTCCCGCACCTGATTGCCGGGCCGATCCTGCACCACAAGGAAATGATGACGCAGTTCGCGCGCCCCGAGACGTATCGGCTGCGTGCGGAGAACCTGTCCATCGGCCTGACCATGTTCACCTGCGGGCTGGCCAAGAAGCTGCTGCTGGCAGATGCAATTGCGCCGTACGCCGACCATGGCTTTGCCGCGCCGCACGAGCTGCAGATGCTGGCCGCCTGGGGCGCTTGCCTGGCCTATGCGATGCAGCTGTACTTCGACTTCTCGGGCTACTCCGACATGGCGATGGGGCTGGCGAAGATGTTCGGGGTGCGCTTCCCGCTCAACTTCAATTCGCCGTTCAAGGCCGGCAGCATCATTGAGTTCTGGCAGCGCTGGCACATGACGCTCACGCGCTACCTGACCAGCTACCTCTACTACCCGATGGCGATGCGCATCAACCGTGCGCGCATGACCAGCGGCAAGTCGACCGGGCGCTTGGCGCAGCGCTCGATGGGCGGTTTTGCGGCCACCGTGGCGGTGCCGACCTTCTACACCATGGGGCTGGCTGGGGTGTGGCATGGGGCAGGGCTGCAGTACCTCATCTACGGCTTGCTGCATGCGGGCTTCCTGAGCGTCAACCATGGCTGGCGGGCGTGGCAGGCTGCGCGTGCGCCGGCTGGTGCACCGGCGCAGCCAGCACCGCCGACGCCGCTGCGGCATGCGGCCAATGTGCTGCTGACCTTCTTTGCGGCGCTCGTGGCGTTCATCTTCTTCCGTGCCCACGGCGTGCATGACGCGCTGCAGATGCTGGGCGGCATGGTTGGCCTGCGCGGCATCGAGCCGCTGGGCTGGCCCGCCTGGGGCGAGGCCGGCATGAGCGGCCTGGAGTGGCTGCGCATCGTGCTGGGCCGCTCCATGCTGGCGCTGCAGATCGTGCTGATGCTGGCCATCGTCTGGTGCCTGCCCAACGTGCACCAATGGATGGGCCGTTTCTCGCCCGCGCTGGAGCGTCCTGCCAATGCAGCGGCTGCGCGCTTTGGCTGGCGCCCCTCGCTGCGCTGGAGCGTGGTCATCGTCGCTCTGTTGCTGTTCTGCATGGCGCAGCTGCACGGTGAAGTGCGCTTCCTCTATTTCCAATTCTGACCGCGCTTAGTCGCAACCATGACCATGACTCAAACCGAAACCCTGCTGGCCGATGTAAAGGCGCTTGTCGAGAACGTCGTACTCCGCACGGTCGAACCCGACACGCCGCTGATCGAAATGGGGCTGGTCGATTCCGTACTGGCGGTCGAAATCGTGATGGCTGTCGAAATGCAGTTTGGCGTGCGTGTGCCGCCCACGGAGATTGCCGAGCATCTGGCCTCGGTCAACGCGCTGGCGGCGTATATCCAATCCAACAGATAGGAGAGGGCGATGCGGTTCGATCTCAATACGGGTACGTTCGTCGATACCGGGCTGCGGCCCGACCAGGATGCGGTGATCGGTGCCGATCGCACGCTCACCTGGCAGGCGCTTGCCGAAGAGGCGGCTGCGTGGTGCGCACAGGCACGCGAGGCCGGTTTTGCTGCCGACGTGCCGGTCATCGTGCGCGGGCACAAGGAAGCCGCCTTCTTTGTGGCGATTGCCGGCGCGCTGATGCTGGGTGCGCCCTTCGTGCCGCTCGACACGATCTACCCCGATGAGCGCATGGACCGCATCGCGCGCACGCTGGGCGCGCATGCCTACTACGATGCGCGCACCGCTACGTTCGAGC
Source organism: Ralstonia insidiosa (assembly GCF_008801405.1). Classification (NCBI taxonomy): domain Bacteria; kingdom Pseudomonadati; phylum Pseudomonadota; class Betaproteobacteria; order Burkholderiales; family Burkholderiaceae; genus Ralstonia; species Ralstonia insidiosa. The sequence continues at coordinate 20,228 of NZ_VZPV01000005.1, forward strand.
GCCTGCCGTATGCCAGCCATCCGCAGCCGCTGCAGGAGAAGGGCCTGGCCTACGTGCTGTTCACCTCGGGCACCACGGGCGAACCCAAGGGCGTGCAGATCGGCCGCGAAAGCGTGCATACCCTGGTTGACTGGATGGCGTACGACTTTGCGCTGGGGGCGTCGCCGGTGTTCCTGAATCAGGCGCCGTTCAGCTTCGACCTGTCGATGTACGAGGTGATGGCCACACTCGCGCTGGGCGGCACCGTCGTGCTGGCCTCGCGCGAGGCCATTACCCAGGGCGATGCATTCCTGAAGATGCTGGCTGCGCACGGCGTGACGACGTGGGTGTCGACCCCGTCGTTTGCGCAACAGCAGTTGCTGCAGCCGGATTTCTCGGGGCAAGGCCTGCCGACGCTCGACACCTTCCTGTTCTGCGGCGAGGTGCTCCCGGTCACACTGGCACGTCACTTGCGCCAGCGTTTTCCAAAGGCGCGCATCATCAACACCTACGGCCCCACCGAGGCCACCGTGGCCACCACCTGGATCGTGGTGGACGATGCGATGCTTGCCGGCGCAGATAAATTGCCCATCGGCTATCCCAAGCGCGGCAGCGAGGTCTTCGTGCAGGACGGTGAGCTGTGCATTGCCGGCCCGCACGTGATGCGGGGTTATCTCAATCGGGAAGACCTCAACGCCACACGCATGTTTTCGCACAATGGCACGCGCGGTTTCCGCACAGGCGACCTGGGGGCGGTGGATGAACTCGGCCGCCTGTTCTGTCATGGCCGGATTGACGACCAGGTCAAGGTGGGCGGCTACCGTATCGAGTTGCTGGAGATCGATGCCGCGCTGGGCAAGCTGCCCGGTGTGCAGAGTGCAGCAGCGGTGCCGTTGCGGCGGCCCGATGGGTCGGTGGCGCGCATTGTCGGTTTTGTGCAGCCTGCCTCAGGTGATGCGCACGCGCCGTTTTTACCGCAAGACTGGAAGGCATCGTTGGGTGAGGCGCTGCCGCCGTATATGATTCCGTCGGAGTTGATTCCGCGGCAAACGTTGCCGGTGTCCGTCAACTTCAAGATTGATCGCGCCAAGCTGGCGCAGGATTACCGTGACATGCAACTCAACCCGAGCCGCCCAACCGAGGGCAAGCACAATGGCTGAACGCCGTCCTTCCTGGCGATGCGCCGCGCTGGTCGTGGCGCTGGCCCTGTCCAGGTCGTTGACGGGCGGGGCGGTCGCGCAGGAGCTTGCCGGCGAGCCGCTCGCACAGGGCGTCGTCTGGCAGCCGGATGCCCTGCACAAGAACCCGAGGGGCACCTGGGACAGGCTCGGTGTCAGCAACCTGCTGGTGCAATGGACGGCCGTGGACGATGCCACCTTCGTGTCTGGCGCCCGGCCGTCGGCGGTGGCACATGCACCAGACTGGTCGCGCATTGCCGCCGAGCCCTGGGCACGCAACGTCATCGTCGGGCTGGCTGGGGCATTTGATGAAACCTGGGCACGCGCCCACGTTGAAGAGCTTGCCGAGCGCTCGCGAAACCTGGTGTCGGTGCGCCCGCCCGTCAATGTCGAGGGCTGGTACTTCCCGGTGGAAGTCGATCCCACCTGGAAAGACATGGCGCGGCTCAAGCGCGCGCTGGACCGGCTGCCGCGCCCGCTGTGGATCAGCGTGTACGACCATAGCGAGCTTGGCGCCCAGCAATTTGCCGACTGGGTTGCACGCTGGCTGCCTGCCGACGTGGGCGTGTTCTGGCAGGACGGTTGCGGTGCATTCAAGCGTGACCCGGCCACTGCGCGCGCCTACGCCAATGCATTGGCTGGGCGCTTCGGCACCGAGCGCGTACGCGTGATTGCCGAGGCGTTTCGCCCCAAGCGCCGCGGCGGTTTCCGTCCCGCCACCGCGTATGAGTTGGCGCCACAACTGGCGCACTACCAAGGCTTCAAGGTCTACCTGTTCGACGGGCCGCACTACGTGTCGCCAACGCTCGTCGATGGGCTGCTCAAGCACCCGCTGCGCAATACGCCGGGATTGGCCCTAGAGGTGCCGCAACCACCTGCGAAGATCGGTTCGGGGCAGGATTCGTAAGCGCTCGGGATCTCGTGGCGACGCTCTCGCTGGGGCCGGTGGGCTTGGGCGAGGGCTGAGTGTCTGGAAACGGCGGCAATCAAGCACAGAAGCGTTCGGAAAAAAAAGCGCGGCCGAAGCCGCGCAGAGTCTCGCTTTCCAGAGAGAGAGGAAACGAATCCTTACTGTTGCGCCACCGTTGCCGGCTGCGCCTGTTCTGTCGGCAAGTCACCCCAGCCACCACCCAGCGCCTTGATCAGCCCCACCGTCGCATTCACGCGGCTGCCGGCGAGCTGCACGCCGATGCGTTGGGCAGACAGCATATTGCGCTCGGCATCGATCACATCCAGGTAGTTGACCGAGCCCGCGTTGTAGCGCGTGCGCGAGAGCTGCGCGGCGCGCGAGGAGGCGCGCACGGCATCGTCCTGGGCTTTCGATTGATCAGCCAGCAGGCGCAGTTCCGACAGGTTGTCTTCCACCTCGCGGAAGGCGACCAGTACGCTTTCCCGATAGTTGGCGACGTTCTCTTCGTACGCGGCACGCGCCTGCTTCACACCCGCACTGCGTGCACCGCCGTCAAAGATCGGCAGCGACAGCGCGGTGCCGACCAGCGGCCCGAGAATCCACGTGCGGCTGCCCCACTTGAGCAGATCACCGATGTCGTGCGACTCATAGCCGAAGCCGCCCGTGAGCTGCAGCTGCGGGAAGAACGCCGCACGCGCCGCACCGATGCGTGCGTTGGCCGCAGCCATCGAACGTTCTGCCGCGGCCACATCGGGGCGGCGCTCCAGCAGGGCAGAAGGCAGGCCAGCTGGCACGCGCACTTCAGCGGCCTGCAGCGGGTCAGTGCCCATCGTGAAGTCGGCCGGTGCCTTGCCCAGCAGGGTTGCCAGCGCGTGTTCGAGCACGGCGCGACGGCGCTGCACGCCGATGCGGTCGGAACGTGCCGTGGCCAGTTCGGCGTCGGCACGCGCAACATCCAGCTCGCCGATGTCACCGGTGTTGAAGCGGCGCTGCACGAGCTTGAGCGCTTCTTCGCGGCCGACCAGGGTACGGGCGAGCAGCGCCTCTTCCGCATCGAGCGTGCGCAGGCTGAAATACGTCTGTGCCACGTCGGCTTGCAGTGATAGCCGGGCGGCGCGGTACAGCGCTTCGACACGCTCGGCATCTGCACCGGCCGCGTCGATGTTGTTGCGCACGCGGCCGAACAGGTCCACCTCATACGCTACCGTGGCCTGCGCACGCCAGTACGTCTGCGGCTGGACGGGCGCGCCCACCGGCAAGCCCGCCGATGCAGCGGAACCCCGCTGGCGCGTCGGGCCGAAGCCTGCATCCAGTTCTGGGAACAGCGATGCACGGTTGGCTTGCACGAAGGCGCGCGCCTGGTTCACGCGCGCCGCTGCCGCGGCCAGCGTGGGGCTGGCTTCCCCGGCCTGCGCTTCGAGCTTGTCGAGCGTCGAGTCGTTGAAGACCTTCCACCACGCACCGTCGGCGGGCAGGGAGGGCTCGGCGGTCTTCCACTTGCCTTGTTCGCCGGCGGCCAGCGGTGCATCTGCTGGTTGTGCAGCTTCCTTGAAAGCCGTGGGCGTGCCCACATCCGGCTTCTCGTAGGTCGGCGCCAGCGAGCAGGCCGCGAGGAACAGCGCGGCAGCCAGTGCCAGCGGGGTCCAGCGGCCAGGCCGCGTGGCCTGACCTGTGTGTTGTTTGAACGCGTTCATAGCGATGTCTTGATTAGTGTTGACCTTAGTGCTGACCTGAGGGCACGGGCAATGCGCCATCCAGGTCCAGATCACGATCGGGTGCATCTTCCGCACGCTGGCCGCGGCGCGTGGCCAGCGTGCGCAGCAGCACATAGAACACCGGCGTGAGGAACAGGCCGAACAGCGTCACCCCCAGCATCCCCGCGAACACGGCCACACCCATGGCATGACGCATTTCCGCACCGGCGCCGGTCGACACCACCAGGGGCACCACACCCATGATGAAGGCGATGGACGTCATCAGAATCGGGCGCAGACGCAGGCGGCAGGCCTCGATGGCGGCTTCCACGATGGAGCGTCCTTGCAGTTCAAGCTCGCGGGCAAATTCGACAATCAGGATCGCGTTCTTGCACGCCAGCCCCACCAGCACCACCAAACCGATCTGCGTGAAGATGTTGTTGTCGCCATGCGAGAGCCACACACCCAGCATGGCGGCAAACAGGCTCATCGGCACGATCAGGATCACGGCCAGCGGCAGCGTCAGGCTTTCGTACTGCGCAGCCAGCACCAGGAACACCAGCAGCACGCAGATCGGGAAGATCCACACGGCGGAGTTACCGGCCAGGATTTGCTGATACGTCAGGTCCGTCCACTCGAAGCGCACGCCCTTGGGCAGCGTTTCATGCGCAATGCGTTCCACAGCCGCCTGTGCCTGGCCCGACGAGAAGCCCGGTGCCGGACCACCGTTGATGTCAGCCGAGGTGTAGCCGTTGTAGCGCACCACCATGTCGGGGCCAAAGCCTTGCGACACACGCAGCAGGGAAGACAGCGGCACCATGTCGCCAGCGGCGTTACGCGTCTTCAGTTGCAGGATGTCTTCTGCATGGGCGCGGAACGGCGCGTCTGCCTGCACCTTCACCTGATACGTGCGGCCGAAGCGGTTGAAGTCGTTCACGTACAGCGAGCCCAGATACACCTGCATGGTGTCGAACACGTCCGTCACCGGCACACCCAACTGCTTGGCCTTCACGCGGTCCAGGTCGGCATTCAACTGCGGCACGTTGATCTGGTAGCTCGAGAACGACGGGCCCAGCTCAGGCGTCTGACGTGCCTTCGCCATGAAAGCCTGCGTGGCGGCAAAGAGCTGTTCGTAGCCGACCGAACCACGGTCTTCCAGTTGCAGCTTGAAGCCACCCACCGTGCCGAGGCCTTGCACCGGCGGCGGTGGAAACACTGCTATGAACGCATCCTTGATGGCGCCGTACTGCTTGTTCAACTGGCCCGCAATCGCACCGCCCGACAGGTCGGCGCTTTTGCGCTGGTCAAACGGCTTGAGTGTGACGAACACAATGCCGGCGCTCGGGCTGTTGGTGAAGCCGTTGATCGACAGGCCCGGGAACGCCACAGCGCTTTCCACGCCGGGGTGCTTCAGGGCGATGTCCGACATGCGGCGGATCACGTCTTCCGTGCGGTCCAGCGAGGCGCCGTCCGGCAGTTGCGCAAAGCTCACCAGGTACTGCTTATCCTGCATCGGCACGAAGCCGCCCGGCACCTTGTTGAACAGCACGGCGGTCAGTCCGATCAGTGCCAGATAGATACCGAGCATGACGGCCTTGCGACCGATCACGCGCGACGTGCTGCGGCCATACGATTCCGAAGCCGCACCAAACACGCGGTTGAACGGGCGGAAGATCCAGCCAAGGCCCTTGTCCATCACACGCGCCAGCCAATCTTTCGGCGCGTCATGGCCCTTGAGCAGCAAGGCAGCCAGTGCCGGCGATAGCGTGAGCGAGTTGAATGCCGAGATAACGGTCGAAATTGCGATCGTCAGCGCGAATTGCTTGTAGAACTGACCGGTCAGGCCCGTCATGAAGGCCAGCGGCACGAACACGGCAATCAGCGTCAGGGCGATGGCGATGATCGGGCCGCTCACCTCACGCATGGCCTTGTAGGTGGCCTCGCGTGGTGATAACCCTTCGGCGATGTTCCGCTCGACGTTTTCCACCACCACGATGGCATCGTCCACCACGATCCCGATCGCCAGCACCAGCCCGAAGAGGGACAGCGCGTTGATCGAGAAGCCGAACATCAGCATCAGGCCAAACGTACCGATGATGGACACCGGCACCGCCAGCAGCGGAATGATCGATGCACGCCACGTCTGCAGGAACAGGATCACCACGAGCACCACAAGCGCCACCGCTTCCAGCAATGTATGTGTGACCGCTTCGATACTCGATCGGACGAACTGCGTCGGGTCATAGACGATGCGGTAGTCGACGCCTTCGGGAAAGTCCTGCTTCAGTTCCTCCATCGTCTTGCGCACGTCATCCGAAATCTGCAGCGCGTTGGAGCCTGGCGCCTGGAAGATCGGAATGGCCACCGCCTGCTTGTTGTCCAGCAGCGAGCGCAGGCCGTACTCCGATGCGGCCAGCTCAATGCGGGCCACGTCACGCAGGTACGTCACTGCGCCATTGGGCGAGCTCTTGAGGATGATGTCGCCGAATTCCTGCTCGGTCTTCAGACGGCCCTGTGCGTTGACGGACAGTTGCAGGTCGGTGCCCGGCACCGACGGCGAACCGCCGATCACACCGGCAGCCACCTGCACGTTCTGGTCACGGATGGCACGTACGACTTCGTTGGCGGTCAGACCGCGCTCGGCCACCTTGTTCGGGTCGAGCCACACACGCATCGAGTAGTCACCCGAGCCGAACAGTTGCACCTGGCCGACGCCGCTGATGCGTGCCAAGCGATCCTTGACGTTGAGCACCGCGTAGTTACGCAGGTACGTCATGTCGTAGCGGTCATTGGGCGACAGCAAGTGCACCACCATCGTCAGGTCGGGGCTGCTCTTGATGGTGGTCACGCCCAGGCGCTGCACAACATCTGGCAGGCGCGGCAGCGCTTGCGACACGCGGTTCTGCACGAGCTGCTGTGCCTTGTCCGGATCGGTGCCCAGCTTGAAGGTGACCGTGGTGGTCATGTTGCCGTCGCTGTTGGCCTGCGACTGCATGTACAGCATGTTCTCGACGCCGTTGATCTGTTCTTCGAGCGGCGAGGCGACGGTCTCGGCAATCACCTTGGGGTTGGCGCCCGGAAACTGCGCGCGCACCACCACCGAAGGCGGCACGACCTCGGGGTATTCCGAGATCGGCAATCGCCAGATCGAGATGATCCCGATCAACAGGATCAGCGTGGAGAGCACGCCCGCAAAGATCGGGCGGTCCACGAAAAATTTAGAGAAGTTCATGGCTGTGAGCGATGAGTGTCAGTCGCAATCAGGCGCGGTCGGCCGGAAGGCGTTGTGCGTTGGCTGCAGTCTTGGCGTTCGCGGGCTTGGTTTCAGCCTTGGCGGCAGGCGCAGTGGATGTGTCGGCTTTGGCCTCGGCGGGTGCGGCAGGCGCTTCAGGTTGCGCACCCGGCAGCACCACGCGCTTGGTGACCAGGCTATCCATGGTCACCGAATTGGGTGCCACGGCATCACCCGGGCGCACGCGCTGGATGCCGTTGACGACGATGCGATCACCCGCCTTCAGACCCGACTTCACCACGCGCAGGCCGTCGATGGAGGCACCCAGCACAACCGGGCGATAGCTTGTCTTATTGGCTGCATCCACCACCAGGACGAACTTCTTGTCCTGGTCCGTGCCGATGGCCTTGTCGCTGATGAGGATGGCGTCGTGCGGCGCGCCGGTGCTCATGCGTACGCGGGCGTACAGGCCCGGCGTGAGGCGGCCGTCGGCGTTGTCCAGCGTGGCGCGCACGCGGATCGTGCCCGAGCGCACATCCAGGCGGTTGTCGACGGACTGGATGGCGCCTTGGCGCGTGTAGCCGTCTTCATTGGCCAGGCCGATATAGACCGGTGTCTTGGTGCCCTGCGCGGCCTTGGCCGAGTACCGCAGGTAGCTCTGCTCGTCGGCATCAAACGCCACGTACATCGGCGACACCGACACCAGCGTCGTCAGCACCGGCGCAGCACCACCGCTGGAGACCACGTTGCCCACGGTGATTTCTGCACGCGACACACGGCCTGCGACCGGCGCCACGATGTGCGTGTATTCCAGGTTCAGCTTGGCAGCATCCAGTGCGGCAGCGGCGCCTTGCAGGTTGGCCTGCGCCTCGCGTGCGGCGTTTTCTTTCTCTTCAAACTCGCGGCGGGCGATGGCGTTGTCGGCCACCAGCTTCTGCGCGCGATCGAGTTCCGATGTGGTGTAGGCCACGCGCGATTTGGCGGCGGTCAGCGCGGCTTGCGTGCGGGCGACTTCAGCCGCGTAGGGGCGCGGGTCGATGGTGAACAGCGGGTCGCCCTTCTTGACGATGCTGCCGTCCTTGAAGTGGACCGCCGTGACGGTGCCGCCCACCAGCGGACGGATCTCGACGCGCTCAACGGCTTCAATGCGGCCGGAGAATTCATCCCACTCCGCCACGTTGCGCGCGACGACGGGTGCCACATCCACTGGCGTGGCGGCGGGCGCGGCCGGTTGTTGCGAGGCGCCGGCACTGGAAACAAGGCCGTAGGTGCCCACGGCGGCAACGCCAAGCACTGCTGCAGCCGAAATGGCGATGGTGCGTTTGGACAGGCTCATGATGTCTCTCGATTTCGTTGGGTCAGCAAAGAGGAAAGGTTGGAAAGCGTTTGGGCCGCAGCGTAGAAACACGCGCGCGGCCTCGCACTCCGTTTCTTGTTGTTGTGGGTTCAGCCAGGCGTCTCCCCGGTTGCGTCAATGGAGGTTGGGGTTTTGCGATCCGCACGTGCGCGGCGTTTGCGAGGCGTCGCCGCCTGACGCGTCATGCCCAGGTGCCAGCGCAGGAAACAGGTCATCTCGTCTTGCGCGACGGCGCTCATGGCAATCGAGTCATGACAGACCTCGCTCACGCGTACGACCTGCGTGACCACGCCTGCTTCGATAAGGGCGCCGGCGTAGCGCTCGGCTTCCGTGCGCAGCAAGTCTTGCGGGGCCGTCAGCAGCAGGGCAGGGGGCAGGCCCTGCAGGCGGCGCGATTCCACCGGCGCGGCATACGGATGCACGCGCTCGGTCGGTCGGGGCAGGTACTGGCGATAGCAATCAGCGCAGACTTCGGCCGAGTTGGTGGCGTTGGCCAGGTGATCGGGGCGCACGCGCGCCATGGTCGGGTCCAGCATGGGGGCGATCAGCACCTGCGCACGCAGGTTGGGGCCGCCACGGTCACGCGCGATCATCGTCAACGCGGCCGACAGGTTGCCGCCCGCATCGTGACCGGCCACGGCCATGCGACGGCGGTCGATGCCCCAGGCGGCGGCATGCTCCGCCATGCAGCACAGCGCGGCGTACACATCTTCGGGCGCAGCAGGGAAGGGCGCCGCCGGTGCCAGCGAGTAGCCGACCGTCACCACCACCGCAGGTAGCGTGGCCGCAAGGTGGCGCGCAGGGGCATCCGCATCGTCAATCGAACCATTCACGAAGCCGCCGCCATGCAGATACAGCACGGCTGGCTGGCGCAGCGGGGCAGCCTCGTCGGCGTGCATTTCTGGGTGGAATACGCGCAGCCGGATGCGGTTGGCGTAGCCCTGCGTCCAATAATCCTCGGCCCGCACCTCGCGTGGCAGGGCATCCCCCGGTTTTCCGGCGGGCAGTCGCTGCTCAGGCAATGCGCATGCTGCGCTGCGCAAATGGTGATCCCGTGCAACATTGGTGGCGCCATTGGCGGAGAGCGAACGCTCCGCACGAACATCGGCTGAAGCCGGCGAGGTGGCGAGCGAGCGATCCGAAACAACCAGACGCGGTGGAGAAGAACCCATGATGTCAGGCGGGGCTTACCTTTGCGGATAACCCGGATGTCGATGGGCTGAATGATGGTGATTAGACGATCGCGGATAAATGCCTATAATCAGACATCACTATTAGTCACAGCCGAACAATCAAAATCCACGGTTGTGCTACAAAGTGGCATTGCTCGAGGCCGATCTTATTGCGCTGCAAAATCCCTGCGCGCAGCAATGTTGATTAATCGAGCCAACCGGGTGCACCCCTTCAGATTCCACAGGTCCAGCGCATTGCCGTTCTGATTCCGGCAGTGCGCCCGCCCCGTGGAGTCCGACCCTCAGGAGCCGCAGATGGATCGATTGCAGGCCATGCAGGTTTTCACGCGCGTTGTGGAAGCCAGCAGTTTCACCAAGGCTGCCGACAGCCTTCAGTTACCCCGCGCCACAGTGACAAACCTGGTGCAAAGCCTTGAGGCGCACCTGGGCGTGCGCCTGCTGCACCGGACCACACGCCGTGTGAATGTCACTGCTGATGGTGCGGCTTATTACGAGCGCTGCGTGCGGCTGCTCGGTGACTTGGAAGAGACCGAAGCCGCCTTCTCACAAAGCGCATCGGGTGCACGCGGCACGCTGCGTATCGACGTGCCCGGCTCGATTGGCAAACGGTTGCTGGTGCCGCGTATCCGTGATTTTCACGACGCGTACCCTGATCTTCAGCTCGAGATCGGTATGAGCGACCGCACCGTCGACCTGGTGCAGGAAGGCGTGGATTGCGCCGTGCGTGTGGGTGAGTTGCAGGATTCCAGCCTGGTGGCGCGCCGCATCGGCCAGCTGTCGATGGTGAACTGCGCTTCGCCGGAATACCTCGCGCGGCACGGCACGCCCACGACGCTGGAGGATCTGCAAGATCACACGGCGGTGAACTACTTCTCGCCGCGCAACGGGCGCCGCATGGATTGGGATTTCGTTATCGACGGCCAGAAGCAGATCCACAAGGTGCGCGGCATGGTGTCCGTCAACGATGCGGAATCCGCCGTGGCGTGCGGGTTGCATGGCCTGGGCCTGATGCAGACGGCGCGCTTCCTGGTGTACGAGCACCTGATGTCGGGCGCGCTGGTGGAAGTGCTGCCGGACTACGTCTCAGAGGCATTGCCGGTGTCGGTCATCTACCCGCACAACCGCCATCTCTCGCCCAAGGTGCGGGTGTTTGTGGACTGGGTGGCGACGCTGTTTGCCGACCATCCGTGCCTGCAGTTGAAAGAAAACCCGCGGCTTCAGATTGTTAGCGCCGCCTGAACAGTCTTTTTTCGGAAGTCACATTTATCAATCGGGAGCAACGATCTATTCTGGGTTCCAAGCGCAACACAACGAGCGCAACCGAACAAGGAAACGATCATGAACTCCCGCCTCTCATCCCTCTTCTCCCGCCGCGCTGCATTGGCCCTGGTGGCTACGCTGTCGGCTTCCGCAACCCTGCTGTCGGCCCAACCGGCCGCCGCTGCAGAGCAACCCAACTTCGATGCTCCCGCTGCCACGCAGGCTGGCCGCTTCGATCCGTACACCCAAGGCGCCGACCGCCAGGCAGACACCTACGGCTATCTGTCGCGCGCCGGTGACCGCTTCGACCCGTACAGCCAAGGTGCAGGCCGCCAAGCCGACACGTACGGCTATCTGTCGCGCGCTGGTGACCGTTTCGACCCGTACAGCCAAGGCGCTGACCGCCAAGCCGATACCTACGGCTACGTAGCGTGGAAGAGCGATCGCTTTGACCCGTACAGCCAAGGCGCCGACCGCCAGGCCGATACCTACGGCTACCTGGCCTGGAATGGCGACACCAGCTACCCGAATGGCAGCACCGCATCGCGCGCTTAAACCGCACCCCTGATTTCTCCTCCCTTGTTGTGGCGTGACTGAATAGGTCACGCCTTTTTTTTTGCGCGAGCGTCGAGCTCAACAGTCCAAGCGTCGCGAAAAAAAAACTCGGAACGCCGAGCTCAGAACTCCAAGCACCGAACCCGGAATCTGGAAGTCACAGAGCTCAGGACTCTGGACATGACATTCCAGGCTTCACGCGTGGAGCTCAAAGCCCGGCGTGCGGTGTTCGGAGGGTGGCGCGCAGGGCTTGGCCCTCCAGTCGCCACGCAGCGATCTCCGTGTGAGGGCAGGCGGGCTGCGCTGTCAGGGCGGCAATGCCGGGTTGAGAGTATCGTGGCAGTCATGCAGACCATCGCTTTCACGTTCGATGCCGACCTGACGCCGCTTTTGCCGTCGGCCTTGCGCGGGCACACCATTGCGCGTGCCTGGGCATCGGGCGCCACGCTCAAGCACGCCATTGAGGCGCTCGGTGTGCCGCATACGGAAATCGGCCAGGTGTTCGTCGATGGCCGTGTGGAGGTGCTCGAAACCATGCTGCCGGTGCATGGGCACGTTGTGGTGTCCGCCGTGGAACCCACGCTGCCGAGTGAGCCGCTGCACTTTCTGTGCGACGCGCACCTGGGCGCCACCGCCCGCCTGCTGCGCATGGCTGGTTTCGATACCGCTTACGACAACAACTACGCCGACGCCGCCATCGAAGCCCTGGCGCAGGAGGAAGACTGGATCATCCTGTCGCGCGATCGCGAATTGCTCAAGCGGCGGGGTATCCGGCGTGGTGCATTTATTCGTGCGCAAGTGCCGCAAGAGCAGATGCGTGAGATCGTGGCGCGCTTCCAACTGGCTGGTGCCGCCAAGCCGTTTTCGCGCTGCCTGGAGTGCAACGTGCCGCTGCGCATGCTGAGCGTGGAAGAGGCCGCCGCCAGCGTGCCCCCGCGTGTGCGCGAACGGCAGCGCCTGTTCAGCACCTGCGATGTCTGCCGGCGTGTCTACTGGCCGGGCTCGCACTGGATGCGCATGAATGCCGTGCTGGCCGGCATGCTGGCGCCGCAGGACGACGAGGCGCCGAACATCGAGCACATCCTGCGCAGCGGCAGCGCTGGCGCTTGAATGCAAAACGCCCGCCGTGTGTTATCACCGGCGGGCGTTTTTACACCACGCAATCGCTCAAACCATCAGACCAGGTTCAGGCGCACGTCGATGTTGCCGCGCGTGGCGTTCGAGTACGGGCAGACGATGTGAGCGCGTTCGACCAGCGTTTGCGCTTCGGCGCGGTCCATACCGGGCAGGCTGATGGCCAGTTCGACTTCGATGCCAAAGCCATTGGGGATCGGGCCGATGCCCACGGTGCCTTGCACGCTTGCATCCGCCGGAATGCGCAGCTTGTCGCGTGCCGCGACGAACTTCATCGCACCGATGAAGCAGGCGCTATAGCCGGCAGCAAACAGCTGCTCGGGGTTGGTGCCTTGACCGCCGGCACCGCCAAGCTCACGGGGCGTGGACAGGCTCAGATCCAGGCGGCCATCGGCAGTGGTGGCGCGGCCATCACGGCCACCGGTGACGTTGGCTTGGGCACGGTAGACGACGTTTTCGATCGACATGGCAGTTCTCCTGATGAAGGTTGGGAGCGAAGTGCAACGACTGTCGGAGCCGAAGCACTGGGGTGAATTAGTTTGCTATTAAATAGCGTGCTATATATTTACTTCAAAAAAACGGGCGCATTGCGGCACCCGCGGGGTCGTGCTCTTGCTTCAGGCGGCGTGTTTGAAGAGCCGCCCGCGCAAGTCATTCAACTGTGTGCGCAAGGATTCGATCTCCTCCGGCGCGCATTCTGCGGCGGCACCGATGCAGTTCGGCACGTCCTTGGCGCGTTCCTGCAGCTGCCAGCCTGCGTCCGTCAGCGAGATGATCACTTGCCGCTCATCCGCCTCCGAACGCTGACGCTCGACCAGGCCCGCCGCCTCCAGCCGCTTGAGCATGGGGGTGAGGGTGGCGGAATCGAGAAACAGCCGCTCGCCGATAGCTGATACGGTTTGCGCGTCGTTCTCCCACAGCACCAGCATGACAAGGTATTGCGGATACGTCAGGCCCAGGGGCTTGAGCAGCGTCCGGTATACCTTGTTCAACCCGATCATGGTCGAGTACAACGCGAAGCACAGCTGCACATCCAGCGTCAGGTTCGGGTACGGAGAGGAGGTCTTGCGTGTGTCCATGTCGAGCATATTAGATCGTGTGCTATCTAATAGCAAGCTAAATTTATGTAACAGCCTCATGTGAGGCGACGTGCACATCGCTCGCCACGTTGCGAAGGTCGGCCACGAAGCGCTCGCGCCAGACCGTCAGGTTGGCTGTGCGTAGCCGATCCATCATGTGGGCGTAGCGTGCCTTGCGCTCTTCCAGCGGCATCGTCAGTGCACGGTTGAGTGCCTCGGCCATGCCGCGTGTGTCGTACGGGTTGACGATGAGTGCCGCATCCAGCTCGCGCGCCGCACCGGCAAAACGTGAGAGCACCAGCACGCCCGGGTCCTCAGGGTCCTGCGCGGCCACGTATTCCTTGGCAACCAGGTTCATGCCATCGCGCAGCGGCGTGACGTAGCCGACGTGCGAGGTGCGGAACAGCGCCATCAGCACGCGCCGCTCGTATTGCTTGTTGATGTAGCGGATGGGTGTCCAGTCCAGCTCCGAATGCTTGCCGTTGATGCGCCCCGATTCGGCCTCCAGGCGTTGGCGAATCTGCTGGTAGCTCTGCACGTCCTGGCGCGAGGTCGGCGCGATCTGGATGAAGGTCACGTGCCGGCGGTGGTCCGGAAAATCATCAAGCAGTTGCTCGAATGCGTGGAAGCGCTCAGGCAGCCCTTTTGAATAGTCCAGGCGGTCCACGCTCATGATGAGCTTGGGTTGGCTCGCCAGGCTGTTCGTCTGTTCACCGCGAGGGTTGGTGTGCCGCATGAACGGACTGAGCGGATTACGCCGCGCCAGCGACGACACCGCCTGCTGTGCGATCTCATCGGGGTGCACGCCGATGGGGTAGACCTCTGCGCGCAGCGTGTGGCCGAACGCATGCACCGGGCCGTTCTGTTCCTTGTTCTCGATGTAGCCGCGCGCCTCGCGCTCGATGTAGTCGTAGAAGGCGACGCGGTCGGTTTCGGTCTGGAATCCGACCAGGTCGTAGGCACACAGCGCGCGCATCAGCTCTTCGTGCGGCGGGATCGTCGTCAGGATTTCCGGCGCCGGAAACGGGATGTGCAGAAAGAACCCGATGCGGTTGGTCAGCCCCAGCGCGCGGCATTCGGCAGCAAATGGAATCAGGTGATAGTCGTGCACCCAGAGGATGTCGTCGGGCTCGACCAGCGCCTTGAGCTGATGCGCGAACTGCGAGTTGACGCGTCGATAGCCGTGATACTCCTGCCGCTGGAAGCGCGCGAGATCGACGCGGTAGTGAAAGATCGGCCACAGCGTCGCGTTGGCAAAGCCGCGGTAGTACTGGTCGTAGTCGCGCCGGCTCAAGCCGACGGTGGCATAGGTGATGTTGCCCTTGGAAACGATGGCGGGCTCGCTGGATACGGTGGTTGCGCTCTGTGTCGTCACCTCGCCGCTCCAGCCGAACCACACGCCGCCGGTTTCGCGCAGCGCATCGAACACGCCGACGGCCAGTCCGCCCGCCGTCCCCTGGCCTTCGGTCATGGGCGCAACGCGGTTGGAGATCACAATGAGCCGGCTCATATGCGATCTCGCTGATCTGGAAGCATCGCAGCCAACCACGCGCGCAGCGCTGAGGGATCGTGCACGCGCCACCGTGCCTGGCTCGGGCCCGTGCCGATCTTGACCGACCAGCCGTTGAGCGTGTTCACCGCGTCGAAGGCGCTTTCGTCCGTCAGGTCATCGCCGGCAAACAATGGCGTGCGCCCCAGGAAGGGGGGCTCGGTCATCAGGGTGTGTACGGCATCGCCCTTACTTGCACCACGCGGCTTGAGCTCGACGACCATCTTGCCAGCCTGCAGGCGGATGTGTTCTGCGTAGCGATGCGCGAGGCGATTGGCCAAGGCGAGCACGGTGTTCTCTGCGTCCGGCGTGTGACGGTAGTGCAGCGCGAAGGCAATGCCCTTGCTCTCCAGCATGACGCCCGGCAGTTGTACGAGTACGGCGCGCAGTTCACGCTCCAATTCGGCGATGACATCTGCGTCGGTGTTCAGGCGGACAACGTTGCCATCGGCACAGCGGCGTTCCGCGCCGTGCACGCCGGCAATCACCAGGCCGGGCAGGGCGAGCAGGGATTCGAGGTCATGCACTGTGCGCCCGCTGACGATGGCCAGCGCACCGCCGCAGGCCGCATGCAAGGCAGCGAGGGTTTTGCGCAGCGGCGCAGAGACACGCACGGCATCGGGGTGCGGGGCGATGTCGACAAGCGTGCCGTCAAAGTCCAGCAGGAAGGCCGTGTGAGCAACATCGACCTCGGGTAGAGGCGACGCGCTGGTGGAATGTGGTGATTGATCGCTCTTGGGCAAACCGGTTCATGTGAATGTGCGTGATGCGATGTTTCACGCAAGAACCGGACCGACCACGCCAGGCGCTGTCGATTCGCCATCTGCGGCCGGTTTGAATGGGGATGGGCTTGTAAAAACGGGTGCGAGGTGCAAATCCTTCACCGCACACGTGTAGCAAGCGTCACAGCGATGCGGCCAGTCGTGTGCCTTGATCGATGGCGCGTTTGGCGTCGAGTTCGCGCGCTTCATCCGCGCCGCCAATCACATGCACCTTGGCGCCGCCGGCCTGCAGGGGTTCGACCAACTCGCGCAGCGGTTCCTGCCCAGCGCACAGCACGATGGAGTCGACTGCGAGCCATTCAGCAGCTTCGCGTTTTTCGCCATAGCTCACTAGGAGGCCTTCGTCGCCGATGCGCTCGTAGTTGACGCCGCCCACCATGCGCACGCCCATGTTCTTCAGGCTCGTGCGATGGATCCAGCCGGTCGTCTTGCCCAGGCCCGCACCCAGCTTGCCGGCGCGCCGCTGCAACAACATGATGTCGCGCGCTGGCGCTTCGGGCAGCGGGCGGATGCCATCCACGCCGCCGCGCACCTGGGTCGGATCGCCGACGCCCCATTCGGTGCGCCACGTCTGCAGGTCCAGCGTGGGCGAGTGGCCATCGAGCGCGAGGAATTCGGCCACGTCAAAGCCGATGCCGCCCGCGCCGACAATCGCCACGCGCTTGCCCACCGGCTTGCGATGGCGCAGCACGTCGATGTATGACAGCACGCTCGGATGGTCTTGCCCCGGAATCTTCGGATTGCGCGGCGACACCCCTGTCGCAACGATGATCCCGTCGTACTTGCCCGCCAGCAACTGCTGCGCATCCACGCGCGCGCCCAGGCGCAGCGTCACGCCGGTGGCCTCTACGCGGCGCGTGAAGTAGCGCACCATCTCGTGAAACTCTTCCTTGCCCGGAATCGTCTTGGCCATGTTCAACTGGCCGCCGATTTCCGTTGCGGCATCGAACAGGTCCACCGCATGGCCGCGCTCCGCCAGCGTGATCGATGCCGACAGGCCCGCAGGCCCCGCACCCACCACCGCAAAGCGGCGCTTCGCGGGCGTCTGGCGGATGACCAGCTCGGTCTCGTGGCATGCGCGCGGGTTGACCAGGCAGCTCGCAATCTTTGCCTTGAACGCGTGGTCCAGGCATGCCTGATTGCAGGCGATGCAGGTGTTGATGTCCTGCGCGCGATTCGTCGACGCCTTGCGTACGAACTCAGGGTCGGCCAGCAGCGGGCGCGCCATCGACACCATATCGGCGCAGCCATCGGCCAGCACGCTCTCGGCCACTTCCGGTGTGTTGATGCGGTTGGACGTGACCAGCGGAATGCCGACCTCGCCCTTCATCTTCTTCGTCACCCAGGCGAAGGCGGCGCGCGGCACGCTCGTCGCGATGGTGGGGATGCGCGCCTCGTGCCAGCCGATGCCGGTGTTGATGATGGTGGCGCCTGCCTGCTCCACGGCCTTGGCGAGTTGCACGACCTCTTCCCACGAGCTGCCGTCGGGAATCAGGTCGATCATCGAGAGGCGGTAGATGATGATGAAGTCGCGGCCGACGGCTTCACGCGTGCGGCGCACGATCTCGACGGCCAGGCGCATGCGATTGGCGTAGCTGCCGCCCCAGTCGTCGGTGCGCTTGTTGGTGTGGGTGACGAGGAACTGGTTGATGAAGTAGCCCTCGGAACCCATGATCTCGACGCCGTCGTAACCGGCCTCGCGGGCCAGTTGGGCGCAGCGCACGAAGGCGCGGATCTGGCGCTCGATGCCGCGTGCTGACAGTTCACGCGGCGTGAACGGGCTGATGGGGGAGCGCAGCGCGGTGGGCGCCACGGCAAACGGGTGATAGCCGTAGCGGCCGGTATGCAGGATCTGCAGCGCGATCTTGCCGCCTTCCTGGTGTACGGCGTCGGTCACGATGCGGTGACGGCGTGCGGCGCCATGCGTGGCCAGGCGCCCGGCAAACGGCTTGGTCCACCCGGCAATGTTGGGCGCAAAGCCGCCCGTGACGATCAGGCCAACATCACCGCGCGCGCGTTCGGCAAAGTAGGCGGCCAGGCGGTCGAAGTGGTTGCCGTCTTCCAGCCCGGTGTGCATCGAGCCCATCAACACGCGGTTCTTGAGCGTGGTGAAGCCGAGATCAAGCGGGGCAAGCAGGCGAGGGTACGGCGAGGAGGGCGTGGAGGAGGACATGTCCGGCGCATCACGTGATGTGGAAACGCGCCGGACGGTAGCACCCAAGCGCCCGTTGGAACAACAGGGCGGGGTTCTAGATGTGGGGGGCGCGCGTCAGGATTTTTTCGGGTCGTCTTCGGCGGGCTTGCCGAGCAGCGCCTTCAGCAGTTTGTTCTGAGGAATTGCCTTGCCGGTGCCTTGGCCTGGCTTGCCGGTCCGCTGGCTGTCGCGCTTGAGGTTATTGGCGATCTTGAGGCCCTTGAGTTTTTCGAGGTCGGTTTTCTTCACGATGGGGTCTGCTAGGAAGCTGATGACGGCATGTTACGCTCGGCAGGATACGCGAATTGCCAAACACTCGGCTCGCCCCCGCCCGTTTTTCCTGCATGTCAGTCAATCCAACGCCGCCTGCCACGCCTGTTTCCGACCTGTTTCAGCCCACCCTGCAGGACTGGGCGGAGCAGCCAGCGCAGGCCTTCGAGCATTGGCTTGCCGCGCGCGGCTATCGCGAATCGTCGGCGACGGTATACCGCGCGATGTGGCGCAAATGGCTGCGCTGGGTGGAATCGCACCAGCGCGCGCTGGCGGACTGGAGCGCTGGCGATATCGCCGCGTTCTTGGATGAGTCGGGCCTGACCAAGCTGCATCGGTATCGGTATGCGCGCCTGATCGAGCGTGTCTTCCACCAGCTCGAATTGCTGCGCACGGGCACGCACAACCCGGCCAGTGCTGCCGTGCAGCAAAAGCTGGCCGACGGTGAGAACGATCCGACCACCTTTCTTTCGACGATCGAACGAGTCGCCATCGAAGCCTCGCTGGAGGTGGGCGCGCGGGCAAGCGAGGCGGCAGCGAACGCCAGCGCGTTCAAGCTGGCGCGCGACAGGGCTTTGGTGGCGGTGTGCCACGGCGCCGGGCTGAAGGTCGCGCAGGTGCAGTCCTTGTTGCTGCGCCAGGTGGATGCGGCGCTGCAGAGCATCACTGTCGAACCGTCGCGCGGCCCGTCCTACCACGCTCCGCTGCTGGCGAGCGCACGCCCTGCACTGGCGGCCTGGCTGGCTGTGCGCGGCCATGCCGAGGTGCCAGGCGAGCGCGTCTTCGTGGCCGATGCGGGTGGGCGCGTCATGCACGCAGCCTCGGTATACCGCCGCGTTGAGGCTTGGCTGGCCGCGCTGCCGGCTTTGATGCACCGCAGCGAACGGCTCTCGCCGCAGACGCTGCGTAACGGCTATGCCGCGGCGCTGTTCGATGCGGGTGCCGCCCCCGCCGAGGTGGGGTACGCGTTGGGCTTGCGGGACCAGGCCTCGGCCTGGCGGCTGCGCTCGGCGTATGCCGACTGGCAGGCGGCAGCCCATCCGGATGGGCGCGAGGGCACCGTTTTGTAGCACGGTTTTTTTGCGCAACATCGCATGCAAACTGCCCGCAAACCAGCACTGGGCTTGCTATGATCGCGCTGTTCCGCTGCGCCGGTTGCATCGATGCGGTGAACCCGATGCCGCGCTCGAATCGGCACGCCATGATCTCTTTCTCGATACCTCGCACCCAATGACAGAAACCATTCTGCTGACCGGCGCCACCGGCTACATTGCTTCGCATACCTGGGTTGAACTGCTGGATGCGGGCTATCAGGTGATCGGCCTCGACAATCTGTGCAACAGCAACTCGGCCGTGCTCTCGCGCATCGAGCAGATCACCGCCAAGACCCCCAAGTTTGTACAGGGCGATGTGCGTGACCGCCGCCTGCTCGACGATCTTTTTGCCAGCACGCGCATCTCGGCCGTCATCCACTTCGCGGCGCTCAAATCAGTGGGTGAGTCTGTGCAGAAGCCGCTGGCCTACTACGACAACAACATCGGCGGGCTGGTCACGCTGTGCGCGTCGATGGCGCATGCCAACGTGCGCCAGCTGGTGTTCAGCTCGTCGGCCACCGTGTATGGCAATCCGCATACGGTGCCGATTACCGAGTCGTTTCCGCTGTCGGCCACCAACCCGTACGGCCAGACCAAGCTGATGGGCGAGCAGGTACTGCGCGATCTGGAGATATCCAACGCCGCCTGGCAGATTGCCTACCTGCGCTACTTCAATCCGGTGGGCGCGCACCACAGCGGCCTGATCGGCGAAGACCCGCGCGGCATCCCGAACAACCTGATGCCCTACGTGGCCCAGGTGGCGATCGGCAAGCGCGAGAAGCTTTCCGTCTACGGCGGCGATTGGCCCACGCCCGATGGCACGGGCGTACGCGACTACATCCACGTGGTCGACCTGGCGCGCGGGCATCTATCGGCGCTTGATGTGCTGCGCCGCGATGGTCGTGGCTTTACGGTCAACCTGGGCACAGGGCGCGGCTACTCGGTGCTGGAAGTCGTTGAAGCCTACAAGCGTGCGAGTGGCCGCCCGGTTCCGTACCAGATCGTGGACCGCCGCCCCGGCGACATTGCCGCGTGCTACGCCGATCCGGCACTCGCTGCATCCATGCTGGGCTGGCGCGCGCAGTACGGCATCGAGCGCATGTGCGAAGACTCGTGGCGCTGGCAAAGCATGAACCCGGACGGCTTTCAGTCCCGCTGACTCACGACATACAACGCCGTTTGACCCCCGTAGAACTGGAACCACCCCGCAGTGGATGACGTCGCTCACCTAGTTGCGCAACTGACCAGCAGGCTTGCCGGCGCATTGCTGCCATTGATCGTGGCATGCGGCGCGGGCAGTTTGCTGCTGCGTTTGCTGGACGATCTGCGCAGTGCCGGCGCCACGCGGGCCCGACTGCCGCTGGCGATGACGGCGCTGTTCTGCGCGATTGCGCTGTGGACGGTACCGCTGCTGCCGCTGGTTGCGCGCTGGCCGATGCATGAGGGCGCCGCGCTGCTGGTGATGACGCCGGCATCGTTCTGCTGGAGTCTGGCGGTGGCCGCGCTGTGGTGCATCCTGGGTGGCCAGGCGGGCACCGTACGCGCGGTGCTGCTGGGTGTGTTGCTGAGTATCAGCGGCCCTGTGGCCGTGTTGTTGCTGGTGGGTGTCACCAGCTTCGATGCGCTGGCGTGGGCAGATGCCGGTGTGCTTGGCATCGTCATGCTGCTGTCGGCGGCAGCCTGTGCGGCAGCGTTGCAGTTTGCGCTGTCGGCGCAATCAGGTGCCACGGGGGTGGCGGTCCGTCGCCCCATCGTGAGCTTGTTCGTGAGTGTGCTGTTTGGCATCGGTCTGGCTATCAATGCGGTGTATGCGGCTTCGCTGGTGGATTCGCCAGCGGCTCCCGTCGGCAGTGTGCCGGCCTGGCTGCAATTGCTGTTGGCAGGCGGGGCAATGGCGACGGTGCTTGCCGGCTTCCTGCTCGGTTACCGTGACCGGGCATCGGGTGACGCCTCTGCTGCGATTGCCACCCGCGAGATCCGCCGCCGCAAGGAAACGATGCAGGCGCTCAACGACCTGGAGCAGAGCTATCGGCAACGCGAGGCTGAGCTGGCCGCGCGGCATCAACTGCTGCTCGATGGTGCGGATGTCGGCTTGTGGGAATTCGATCTGATCACGCGCAGCGCGCAGTTCTCCACGCGCTTTGCCGCCATGCTCGGCTACTCGCTCAAGGAGATCGGCCCGAGTACCAGCGAGTACCTGCGCCTCGTGCACCCGGATGACTTGCCGCTCGTGCTCAACCGTATCCAGGCGCACGTTGACGGCAATGCGCCCGCCTACACAGGGGAATTCCGCATGCGGCACAAGGATGGCAGCTATCGTCAGATCATCGCGCACGGTGTCGCTTTACGTGACGCGGGTGGTCGTGCCACACGCATGGCCGGCTCGCATGTCGAACTGGTGCCGAAAGCAGCTGCAGCAAATACTGCCTTGCCAGAAATTGCCACGTCTGCGGCGCAGCCCGAGACGCTTCGTCGCCAGGGGCTGTGGGAGTCGTGGTCGCCGCTGGACAATGCGTCCGATACCTCGGGCACACCAGCCACAGCGACTGCGCCGACCGAGCCTGCGCCCGCGCCGGCCAGTAACGGCACGTTGCCCAGCATCAATCCCAACGCGCTGCGTTGAGGTCGTTTCATCTTTACGGAAGTTGATCACGCCTAGTACTCAAGTTTTCTTCCGGCTTGCCCGTTAGCCCATGTAGAGCGCGTGCAATCGCGCCGGGGAGCGCCGCTAGCATCACGCGGACAAGAAGAAACGCTTGGAGGAAGGAAGATGAACCGACTCACGCTTCGACAGAAGCTGTGGCTGCCGCTCGTCCTGAGCTGGCTGTGCCTGCTTGTCATCACATTGTGGAGTGCATGGAGCGCACGCACCGTGCGCATGGAGGAGCGGCAACGCGATCTCCAGAACGTCAGTGCCACCGCATTCAGCGTCATCAAGGAATACGGCCAACTGGCGCAAGACGGCAAGATGCCGGTAGAAGAGGCCAAGGCCCAGGCCATCGCACGTTTGAAAGACATGCGCTACGGCACCGACGGTTATTTCTCGCTGTCGAGAACCGATACCGTTTCGGTCATGCACCCGTTCAAGCCTGAGATGGTCGGCAAGAACATGTCTGCTGCGACCGACCCTGAGGGTAAGCACCTGTTCGTGGACATCGCGCAGACGGCCAAGGCGGGCGGCGGGTTTGTACGCTACCTGTGGCCCAAGCCTGGCAGCGACAAGGCGGAGCCCAAGCTGACCTACGTCTCGTATTACGAGCCCTGGGATTGGTCGATGACGACAGGGCTCTATATCGATGACGTTGATGCAGCGTTTCGTACCTCGCTCATGCAATCGCTCGGCCTGTTGCTGGGTGTTGGCCTGCTGATGACCGTGGTTGTCGTGGCCGTCACGCGCGGTTTGCAGCGTCAGCTGGGCGGTGAACCGGCGTATGCCGCAGACGTTGCCGCACGTATTGCAGGAGGCGATCTGGCGGTGCGTGTGCAGACGCGCCCAGGCGATCGCGACAGCATGCTCTTTGCCATGGCGCAGATGCAGCAGCAACTGACGGGCACGATCAGCGACATCAAGAACTCGGCCGATTCCATTGCCAGCGCAACCAAGCAGATTGCGGCCGGCAATGCCGATCTGTCACAGCGGACGGAGCAGCAGGCATCGTCGCTGGAAGAGACAGCATCGAGCATGGAAGAGCTGACATCGATCGTGAAGCAGAACGCCGACAACGCGCGTCAGGCCAGCACGCTGGCAGTCAACGCGTCGGATATTGCCGTCAAGGGCGGCGAAGTGGTCGGGCGCGTTGTCGAGACCATGTCGGGCATCAACGAGAGCAGCAAGAAGATTGCCGACATCATTGGCGTGATCGAGGGCATTGCGTTCCAGACCAACATCCTGGCACTCAACGCCGCGGTGGAAGCCGCGCGTGCCGGCGAGCAGGGCCGCGGCTTTGCGGTGGTGGCGGGCGAGGTGCGCAGCCTGGCACAGCGCTCGGCCAGTGCCGCCAAGGAGATCAAGGAGTTGATTGGCGACTCGGTGGGGCGTGTGCAGAACGGTTCTGCGCTGGTGCAGGAAGCGGGAACCGTGATTGACGAAGTGGTGGTCGCGGTCAAGCGCGTGACCGACATCATGGGAGAGATTTCTGCCGCGTCCGACGAGCAAAGCTCGGGCATTGAGCAGGTCAATCAGGCGGTGAATCAGATGGATGAGGTGACGCAGCAGAACGCTGCGCTGGTGGAGCAGGCTGCGGCAGCTGCGCTTTCGCTGGAAGAGCAGGCGCAATTGCTGCGCTCAGCGGTGGGACGCTTCCAGGTATAACGCGCCGAAGCGCAAGAAAAAACAAGGCCGGCAATATCGCCGGCCTTGTTTTTTGTGGTTTCCGGTTGCCTCTTTGTGCAGACTCGGATGTGGTGCTTTTCTACGTGGGTCAGGCGACCAGAAAATCTTCCATCTTGCGGCCCGACGACAGTTCCTTCACCAGCCAGCCCGGACGCTTGCCGCGGCCCGTCCAGGTATTGCCGCTGCTGTCGCGGTAACGCACCGGTACCTTGCGGCCGGCCTTTTTCGAAGCCACTGCACCCTTGGCACCAAAACCGAGGTCGTCGGCGGTCAGGCCATATTCCACGATCTTCTGCTTGATTTCAGCGATCACCGTCGCCTGTTCGTTTGCCCGGAGTTCATCGGCCTGGCGCTGCAGTTCAGAGATCTTCTGAACGATTTCTTTGTAAGTCGGCATTATGGATTCCTCAGCTTTGCAATTGAAACATGGGCACGCTCCCCGTGGCCCATCGCATTATAACGGCTTTGACCGAGTGAAATGAATTTCGTTAAGACCTCATGTCAACGGCGTGGATTTTGTGCTGCAGTTTGTGTTGCGCAAACCGGCATGGCGCGGCCATTTGTCCGGAAAACCGGAAATTGTGAACATATGAAGAAGTGAGGAGCCGCGCTACGGTATGTGTGCAATGTCAACGAGAAGCATTGAGCGTGGACGGCACACTTTCTTTTTATGTGATTGCTTCATTGCTTCGGCAGCCATACCAGGAGCCGATTTGATGAAAAACTTTCGAGCGTGCGTTGAAAGGTTATCGAAAGGGGAATGAAAAAATGCATCAAAATGGCGCATTTTCACAATTGCTTCAGGCGAACTGCACGCCTTCAAGCAAGCCCTGAAAATCCTTTGCCGGTAACGGGCGCGCCAACAGATAGCCTTGAACCTGATCGCATTGCAGGCTCACCAAGGCCTCCATCTGCGCCTCGGTTTCCACGCCTTCCGCCACCACCGTCATATCCAGCGAATGCGCCATCGCGCAGATGGCACGGATGATTGCGGCCGCCTCGAGCGGGTTGTCATCAAGCGCAGAGACGAATGCCCGGTCGATCTTGATCTGCTGGGCGCGGAAGCGCTGCAGATAACTCAGGCTGGAATAACCGGTGCCGAAATCGTCGATGGCGACTTCAATGCCAAGCGCCTGGATCTGGCGGATCGCTGCAATGCTCTGGCTGGCATCGCGCATGGCGGCTGTCTCGGTAATCTCAAACATCAGGCGGTGTGCGCTCACCTGATAGCGGTGCAGGATCTGCGACAGGCGCTGCACGAGGTCGGGTTGCTGAAACTGGCGCGGCGAGAGATTGACCGCGATTCGTTGCGGGGCCATGCCGGCCGCATCCCAATGCATGATCTGGCGGCAGACTTCTTCGACCACCCAATCGCCCAACTCGACGATGGTGCCGGTGCGCTCCGCCAGCGGGATGAACTCGGCGGGTGACACGGGGCCAAGCTCTGGGTGATTCCAGCGCAGCAGCGCCTCTGCGCCGCTCATAGCCTGCGTGAGCGCATCGAACTTTGGCTGGTAGTACACCGACAGTTGCCCATTGAGCGCCGCATGCGAAAGCGCGCGCTGGATCTGCAGCACGCGATGCGCAGTCGTGTTCAGGCGCGGCTCGTAGAAGCGGTAGGCATTGCCGGTGGACTGCTTGCAATCGAACATGGCGGCGTCCGCATGCTCCAGAAGCGTGTCGGCCGTTGCGCCATTGTGCGGATGGATCACCACGCCGATGCTGGCCGTCGCGCGCAGGCGGCGGCCGTCCACTTCTACCAGTTCGCGCAGGCGGAACAGGAGCTTGTCGCCAACGGTGGCGGCCGCCTCGGGCAGGGTGAGGCCCTCGACCAGAATGGCGAACTCGTCGCCGCCCAGCCGGGCAACCATGTCTTCGCCGCGCATGGTCTGGCGCAGGCGCTCGGCGATGATCTGCAAAACGCGGTCGCCGGTGGCGCGGCCGTATTGCTCGTTGATCTGGCCAAAGTTGTCCAGGTCGAGGCAGAAGAGGGCGAAAGGACGCCCGCGCCGCGTTGTCGAGAGGATCGCGCTATCCAGCGATTGCCGAAGCTGAAGCCGATTCGGCAAGCCGGTTAGCGCATCGTGATGCTGTGGCGTAGGTGGCTGAGTCGCGACACGTGCCAGAGATGCGGTCAGATGGGCCTGTGCGGAATCGACTCGCGTCTCCAGCATGATCAGCACCGCGTGCAGTCCAAGCGCAAGCAGCACACCGCCGGCACTCAGCATGATGACGGGCACCACGTGCAACGTGGTTGCCTCGTCTGCGGGCCAGGCGCTGGCCGACGGCCATGCCGCCAGCGATAGCACTACGGATGTCGCCAACACTGCCGCTGCCCGTGCACGCAAGCCGACGGCGGCTCGGCGCTGTACCGGCGGTAGATGAAAGGCCATGCACATCGCCAGGCATGTCCCCGCACCGAGCACAAGGGTGCTGCCCCCCCAGCCAACGAGCGTGCGCTGCAGCGAGAGGGCGTCGTCATGCACCCATGGGCGCGCCAGATACAGCTCTGCCATCAACAGCCCGATACCGAGTGCGATAGCGCCCATGGCAATGCGATGGCGGTGCGGAGGCTGCGCGGCGATGGCGGTCGACGTATCGCCCAATACCACCAGGAATGCGGCGAGCGAGGCCGCCAACACGGTCATGAGCGTGGCGGAAATGGGGGCTGTGAGCGGTGTCGCCAATGGGCGGTGCAGGCCGACCTGAGCGAGCCAAAGCCCCGACCATAGCCCGATGCCGAGAATGACGGCACAGGCAATGCGCCAGTTGCGGCGTTTTGCGACCGTCGACCCCCCCGGCAGACGTGTCGCAGCGTCTAGTGCGGCAAACGTGGTTAAGCCCGTGCTTACCCACGCAAACAGCAGCAGCGCAATATGGAAATCGTTATGCATGCGAGCGCTTTGGCGCGGCCCCGATCCACGCTTGTCTGTGTTTTGCGGCGAGGATAGCGCAAGAGCCTGGTGTTTCAGGCGCTGAAAAAGCCCGCTTGTTGCGCGCTATTCACAGAATGCGTCGGGATAATCCGCCGCTATTGCATTGCATCAAGCAATTGCGGCGGCTCCACGCCTGTCTTCATGCATCGGCAAAAAACCGGGCCGCATGACCCGGGTATACGCGAATGGCTGCACGCCCGCGATTGCGGGCGGAGATTCAGGCGTTCAGGCGAGTGCGCCGGCGGGATGCGGGGGTGGCGGCTCCGGCGCGCTCCAGATCAACGCTGGGCAGCAGATGCAGCAGGCGCACGAGCTCGGATTGGCGGTGCGTGCCGGTCTTGCGCAGGATGTCGCGGATGTGCACGCGCACGGTGTGCAGCGACAGGAATTCACGGTCGGCGATTTCCTGCAGGGTCTCTCCTGCGGCCAGTCGCGCAGCGACGATGCATTCTTTGTTCGTCAGCCCGAAAAGCGAGGCGAGCACGCCCGCATCCATGACCGACCGTGCCTCAGAGTTACCCACCAGTACCAAGGCGAGCGGCGCCGCCCAGGTCGAGCGCATGGCATCAGAGGGTGCCAGCGGCGTGGCGATGAAGGGAACGGGCCGCCCATCGCGTGCCAGATACATCCACGAGCCGGCGGCGCCTTGCACGCCCATCGAGCCAGCCGCGTGTTCGATCAGGTTGCGCAGTGCCGCATTGTGAGTGTGATCAGCGGAGTGCAACATGCTGCCATCAAGCGACAAACGATCGTCTTCTGTGGCCATCGTGCGCGCCCATGCGTTGGCGTATTTCACACGCATGCTGCGTTCGATCACCATCACGCCAAAGTCGAGCGTATCCAACCCGGCCATGCCGAGCGCGGCGAGTTCGTTCAGTTCTTGATTGCGTTGCTGCATGCGTGCCGCACGCTGCAGGTGAGGTAGGACGCGTTGCAGGCGCTCTTCGCGTTCGGCGGCACTCACTTCCGAGATGCCGTCCCGTGTGCGCAGGCGCATGGTGATGCAGAGGTCCGGGGTGTCCATCAACGTTACGCCACGCGCAGGTGTGTCTTCAGCCTGTGGGGCATGTAGCAATTGAGGGTCTTGGCAGAACGTGTTGCAGTCGCCCGGTTGCGGGCAGTGTTGGCACCAGCCCGACGAAACGCCCTGGCGTGGCGCGTCGGCTTGCTTGTCCCATACAAAATAATGTGCGCTTTCGGCCCCGGCGTAGATAGAGAGCAGGGCTAGGGCAGTCGGCATCTGCGCGGGGTCGAGCACCGCCTCGTAGATGGTATCGACGAGTCGATGAAACTCTGCGTCATCCGATAGACGTTGCAGCATGGTGGCCCCCGGTGCGTATTGCGATGACTGAGAGGACTGTCCCTCGCCATCGGCGTGTTGCGGCCTGACGTACTGTTGGCCGCTGTCGCTGTGTTGGTTGTTGTTCTTCTGCGCGACTTCCTTGGTAATCGGCAACTCTTTGGAAAAACTTAACATTCCGCTCCTGATGCTCCCAAATTCCGGTGATGCTGTATCCCCCCCTTTGGAAGGGAGTATGGGCGACTTTCAGCGCTGAAAATATAAAAAATATACAAAATTCCTTAACCTGTTCAGTGCCTTGTCCGCCGCCTAGTTGAACTGGTAGGTATAGGCCGCGGTGAAGCGC
This sequence comes from Ralstonia insidiosa, assembly GCF_008801405.1. Lineage (NCBI taxonomy): Bacteria > Pseudomonadati > Pseudomonadota > Betaproteobacteria > Burkholderiales > Burkholderiaceae > Ralstonia > Ralstonia insidiosa. The sequence continues at coordinate 48,603 of NZ_VZPV01000005.1, forward strand.
AGGCTGCGAGAGCTCGTGTTGATCGGCTTGTCGCCCACCGGGCGGGCAATGGCCAAGTCCAGCGTGTAGTACTTGCGGTCGGAGAAGCGCACCCCCAGCGCAATGGAGCCAAGCTGGTCATGCACCAGCGTGCCGGCGTTTGAATACACCTTGGCCGTGTCGTATAGCACGTAGGGTTGCACGGTCTTCAAGTATTCCATCGACACCGGAAAGACCCGGTTGAGTTCTACCGATGCGCCCCAGCCGCGGTCGCCGGCCACTTCGCCCGCCGGATAGGCCAAGCCGAAGAAACGCCCGCCAAAGCTGATCTGCTCCGACGACGGCAGCACCGCGCCGCTGTACTGCGCTGCGCCCGAAACCACGATGCCGAAGCCGAGCGGCAAGTCGTGTGCCTCGCTTGCGGTAATGCGCGTGCGCAGGAAGCTCAGGTCAACATTGTTGTTGGCAGACTTGCCGGCCCCGAGGCTGTTGATGCCCTGGTACAGGCCGAACGACGCGCGACGTGTCTCGCCCGGGTTGACCTCGGTATACAGCACTTCGGCGCCGGCCACGCGTGCCTTGGCGCTCAACTCGGTTTGCGGGATGGCGATGTTCTGCGGCGAGTACTGCTGCTTGTCGTCGTTGCCATAAAACGTGCCGGTGACTGTCAGGCTGCGCGTGTTCGACAACAGCAACGGATAGCTGAGCGAAAGCCCCAGCCGCTGCGTGTCGGTCAGATAGCGCGACTGATAGCCGAGCTGCTCAAGCGGCAGGTTCTCGGGCATGCCGCGATAGTGCGACCACGTGAGCTTAGCCAGCAGCCCGTCGGTGCCGATCGGTTGCGCCCAGGTGGCCGAGTAGAACGTTTCGTGATCGGGCCCGCGTGGTTGCAGTGTCGACACCGTGATCTGCTCGCCCAGCGGCGTCACGCTGTTGAGCGTGCCCGTGATGACGGCACGCACACCAGGCGAGCGGTATTCGACGCCGGTACCGATGGTGTACGGCTGGCGCTTGACGTTGAGCACCAGCTCGCTCGCGCCATCGGTGGTGGTGGGCGGCTGCACGGTCGCGGTGATCTGCACGCCGGGTTGCAGCGCCAGCACGCCGGTTACACGTTCGAAGGTTTCCTTGCGCAGCGGTTTCTCATCCATCATCCGCTGCGAGATCTCGCGCAACCGACCTTCCAGTGGCCCGGGTGTACCCTCGATGCGCATGCGCGCCACGTAGCCTTCCACCACGGTGATGCGGACCACGCCACCCTCAAAGGTCTGCGCCGGCACGAATGCGAAGGAGAGCGGAAAGCCGCGATCGGCATACAGCTTGGTGACATCGTTGGCCGCCTGCAGCAACTGCGCGACGGTGACGTCGTGCCCGGCCAGCGGCGCGAAGTACGCAGCAATCTCGGGAAACGGTAGCGTCTTGACGCCCTCGATCTGGAACTTGGTCGGCGTGAGGTGCGTGGCGAGCAGGTTTTCCAGGGCCGGATTCGGCCGCTGCACTTGCACCTGGATCTTCTGCTCGGGCGGGCGGGAGGTATCGACCTTGGGCAGCGTGTCGATCGGGTTGCCTTGCGTGGGGCTGCTCTGTGCCCAGCTCAGTGCCGGGCTGGTCAATGCAACGCCTGTGGCCAGCGCTAACCGCATCGTGGTGCTCCGCACGCGTGTCTCCTCCGTGGTGTTTGTTCTGCAGTGAAGCGATTCGCCGGTCCGGGCCGGTCGACGCTGCGCATGGTTGCGCACTGCATGGAACGATAACCGCGAGACATGGTGCTTTACAACAAAACACATAGAAGCAACGTTCACGCGACGCAACGCCATGGTTCATACCAATGGTGTGTGACTTCGTGCCCGTTGGCCCAGCAATCATGCTGCTTCGCGCGGCATCATCGCGTTTGAAACGCAACAGCGGACCGGCTGGTCAGGCCGATCCGCCGCGCGTTGTACTGCGCGTTGCTTAGTGACGCGTGCCGCCCAGTACGCCGCCCACCGTGCCCAGCAGGCCGCCCACCGTACCGGTTACCGGTGCCAGCGGCGTTGCTGCGCCGGCTGAAGTCAGGCCGCTGCCCACGGTGGTGACAACCGTGCCCACCGGTGCCGTGATCGAGCTGACCGGGTTGCTGCCGCCAGCAGCACCGCCGAGGCCGCCGAGTGCACCGGTAATCGGTGCGAGCGGGTTGGAGCCACCAGCCGCGCCACCCGTCAAGCCACCCAACACACCAGTGATCGGTGCCAGCGGATTACTACCACCTGCACCACCCAAGCCACCGAGCGCGCCGGTAATCGGTGCGAGCGGGTTGGCGCCACCAGCCGCGCCACCCGTCAAGCCGCCCAACAGGCCAGTGACGGGCGCCAGCGGATTGCTACCACCCGCACCACCCAAGCCGCCGAGCGCACCGGTAATTGGCGCAAGCGGGTTGGAGCCACCCGTCGCCCCGCCCAGGCCGCCGAGCAGGCCGGTAATCGGAGCCAGCGGGTTGCCGCCTGGCGACGTCGTCGGCGAGTACACCGCGCCGCCCAGCGCGCCAACCGTATTGCCGACCGCCGTCACCACACCGCCCAGGTTGCCAACGACCGGTGCATGGGTTGCGGTGATGGCGCTACCGCCGTTGGCGACCGCACCGCCCAACTGGCCCAGCAGCGTGTTGACCGGTGAACCCAGGCCGGTGGTTGCCCCCAGCGTTTGCGTTGCGCTGGTGAGCTGCGAAGTAATCGGCACGATAGCCGTGCTGAGTTGCTGCGTGAGCTGCTGCACAGGGCCGGTCGACAGCGCCGTGCCCAGGGTGCCGCCACCGTTGGCAACGGCTTGGCCGACTTGCGTGACCACGCCAGCCAGCGGCGTCGTCACAGGGGCCAGCGGCGCCAGCGGGCCAGTGCCCAGATTGTTGACCAGCGTACCGGCGCTGGTGACTGTGTTGCCTGCGTCCGTGACCACGTTACCAAGGCTCGACACCGTGGTGCCAACAGGATCCGGATTGCGCCCGATGCTGCCGAGGCCATTTTGTACGCCAGCGCCCAGCGCCGAAACGGTCGTGCCAACGTTATCCACCACACCACCCAGGCCGCTCTGCACGCCGCTCAACTGCGAGGGCAGTGGTGCGTTCTTGATGTCCGAGCCGATACCGCTGACCGCCGAGCCAGTGGCTGACACGACATTGCCCGTTTTGTTGAGGATCGTGCCAGCCGGCGTAAGAGGCGCCGGTGCGGGCGTCGGCGAGGGCGACGGGGACGGAGAGGGCGAAGGTGACGGCGACGGAGAGGGCGAAGGCGAAGGTGACGGCGTTGAGCCGCCCGTATTGTTGTTCGAGCCGCCGCCTCCGTTTGAGCCACCCAGCGCACCACCCATATCACCCGAACCCGAGCTGGCGCAACCGCCCAAGACCAACAGGCTTGCCATCGTAGCTGCCAGGCACTTGATGTTCTTATTCATGATCGTTCTCCCGTTTTAAAAGTCCGCTTCTATCAGCTGGAAAATGGTCCCAATGTCGATTTGGGTGGCGGGACTCTGCAAACGGTGTGCCATGTCTCGATTATTTCGCTATGCGTAATCGATTATCAAAATTCGGTGTGATTTTCTCTTTGAGAATGGAGGAATCGTGGAAATTAACTCAAATGTGGGATTTACCCTGCCCTACGAATGAGGGGAGGAAACGTTTGCTATGGGGGTTATGTTTGGGTCGAATATGTTCCGTGTCACGTTACAACGTAACACCGGGAACACGTGTTTTCTGACCGTAACACCTATCCGCCGTATTCGGGTAATGCCGGATGTGCTGTCTGCAAAGCCTGTTGTGACGCCGTTCTTCAGCAGTCGACGTTTCTTTCTAATGAGGCTGGCATGGCAATTGCTGAATCTGGCCCGCAGTTCGCAGTACAGAGCTCAGAGACAACAGGTAAGGCTTAAGACAAATCCTTGAGAAGGGGACGGGACATGAAACAGATCCAGAAAACCATTCGCACCATCCACGTCATGCCGCTGGCGTGCGCCGTTGCTGCTCTCATGCTGGCAGCGTGCTCTTCGGGTGGTGGCGGTTCCGGCAGCTCGCCGAACCCCAGCCCGAACGACCTGACGGGTGTGACGCCTGTCGGCAAGGTCGCCAACGGCACCGGCAACACGGTTGTAGCGACGGGGCAGGCTATCAGCAGCCTCGGCACGACCCTGCAGAACGCGAATATTCCGGGCCTTTCCGACCAAGCCAAGGCTGGCCTGGGCGGTACGGTCAGCAACGTCGGCAAGGCCGTCAGCGATCTGGGCCTGGGTGTACAAACCGGTCTGGGCAAGATGGGCCAGAACCCGAATCCGATCGGCACGACCGTGGCCAGCACCGGCAACGTCGTGACAGACCTCGGCCAAACCACGGTTAGCGCCGGTACGCTCGTGCAGGGCCTGGGCCAAGGCTCGGGCGCGCCGCTTGCACCGATCACCCAGCCGGTCGGCGGTGGCGTGCAGCAGGTTGGCCAAGCGCTGATTGGCGGCGGCACGTTGCTGGGCAGCGCGCTGTCGTCTGGCGCGGTGCAGCAAGTCACGCAGCAGGCCAGCTCGGCCATCGTGCCGGTCACCACGCAAGTGACTAATGCAACGCAAATGCTGGGTGATGCGACTGGCCTGGGTGGCGGTCTCAATACCTTGCTGGGTGCGGTTGGCGGTGGCGTGGCTGGTGCCGGTAACACCATCACCGGGACTGGCGTGCCGGTAGTTTCAACCCTGGGCCCGGTGGTTTCCTCTGTTGGGGTTACGGTGGCCGCCCTGGGTGGCGTAGGCACTGCAGGCGGCTCGTCTGGCGGCAATCCGCTGAGTGGCTTGCTCGGCGGCGTGGGTGGTGCCGCGGGCGGCGGCAATCCGCTGGCACCGTTGACCGGCTTGCTGGGCGGCGCGGCCGGTGGCTCCAACCCCTTGGCGCCCATTGCCGGCCTGCTGAGCGGCGCCGCTGGCGGCAGCAACCCGCTTGCGCCCGTTACCGGCTTGCTGGGCGGTGCCGCTGGCGGCTCCAACCCCCTGGCGCCTATCACTGGCCTGTTGGGCGGCGTGACCAGCGCCGCCGGCGGTGCATCGGGCGGCAATCCGTTGGCGCCTGTTACGAACTTGCTGGGCGGCGTAAGCAGCCTGGCGCACTGAGCAGTACCTGTCTGTGCTCTTGAAGGTGCGCGGGCGTGTTCCCGTCGCTCGCGCATCCTTTTTTTGCCAGGACAGAGAATGGGGAGCGTTCAGATCAGCCCTTAGATTAATGGAGAACCCGTCCACTTAATGGATGTAATCTGCGGATCATTAAGGGATTTCCATTAGTTTTCAGGGGGTTGGCGAGGCTTTAATAAAATTAAATAGAGACTTCACTCTAATTGAGTGCAAGTACCTCACTTGAGTTATTTTGTTTGCGGCGCCGCACGCCTATAAAACCGTTACGGGATGTTACGTGACATACGTGACATTCTGATGGCAGGGTAACGGGTTGGGGGTGTGCGGTGGTCATTGGGCGTTTTTTGCGGGACCGAGATCACCTGATGGCTTGTCATCTTTGTTTTATTGATAAAACGAAGGTGGCGCGGCGAAAAGATTTTGTTTCGATCGTGTCATCGCTATAAATCCCCAAGCGTTTTATCCGTTATTAGCCAATATGAACTGGTCGCGGCCGGAGCACCGCAGGCTGGTCAAGATCAACAACATCCGCGGGCGAGTGCAAACAGGAGAGCAATCATGAAAAACGCCGTTTTGAAATTTCTTCGCGACGAACAAGGTGCTACGGCCATCGAGTACGGCATGATCGCCGGCTTGATCGCGGCGGCCATCGTGACGGTTGTCAGCGCTCTTGGCACACAGATTACGGCCAAATTTCAGACGATCTGTACGAGCCTGAAAGGCTCGGCGTGCTAGTGACTTGCCTTGACTAGCCAAGCAGAAATCGCTGGCTGGGCGAGCGTAACGTTACTCGCACTCATCACCATCGCATACGACTTTCGCTCGCGGCGCGTGCCTAACTGGCTCGTCGCCGCAGGACTGGTGCTGTCTGTCGTGCTCGTGACATGCGGGCCGATCTGGGCGCTGGCTTACGACTGGCGTGATGTCTTGCTGGGCGGTTCCATTGCGTTTGCTTGCTTCTTGCCGCTCTATGTCGTGGGCTGGATGGGTGCGGGCGACGTCAAGTTCTTTGCCGTAGCGGGCATGTTGGCGGGTTGGCATGGCTTGGTAGCGGTCTGGCTGATCAGCAGCCTGCTGGCTGGGGTCCATGCGTTGGTGATCCTGCTATTGCGTCGGATGGATGCGTCAGAACCATTCGCCTGGGTCGTCATGCGAATGGCACCTGCGTTGACGCGTTGGCAGACCGGACAAGCGGGGCGGCGCGGGATTCCCTATGCAGCGTACATGGCGATTGGCTTGCTATGCCTGCAGTGGGTGCCATCGGAGATGCGCATGCCTTGGCTGCCGGGCATGTAGCACCGGTGCCTGTTGTGCTGTAGTCGACGACGAGATCCGCCCAAGCGGACTGTTTGAGTGTTGAAAAGGGAAGGAGTCGGCCATGCCGGCATTAGAACGGGACAGTGTGCGTATCCTGGCGCGCAGAGGGGGATCGTTTGCCCCCTACAGAGGGCGCTTCCACGGTGGGGCGGCATCGATTGAGTTTGCCATCGCTTTGCCGGTCTTGATGCTGCTGATGCTCGGCATCACCTACTACGGCCTACTCTTCGGCATCCAGCAGGCACTGACATTGGCAGCCGAAGAGGGCGCCCGCGCAGCGCTGCGCTACCAGCCTTCCAATTCTCAGCGCGTGGCTGCGGCTTATACCGCTGCCAATGCCTCGCTGCCGGCTTTCATCAGTTCGCAGGTCACCACCAACCAGAGCGGTGCGCCACTGGTGACGTGTCCGACCATCGCCAGCATGCAATGCCTGAGCGTTGTGCTCACGCTGCCTGTTACCACGGGTAACAACCCGCTGCTGCCTGCCATTCCGCTGCTGCCGGTGCCAACCTCGCTTACGGGGTCGGCGGTTGTGCAGCTCGTGCCCAGCAGCTGATGCCACGCAGCCCGCAAATTCTTCTTATTGATTGCATCGACAGACGGCCCCGATGACTAGCAAACACCTCCAGATGTTCGCCGCTGCGCTGCTGTTGCTTGCTGCGATCCTAGGCGCTGTCGCCTGGCGCAGCGCGCACAAGCCGCCTGCGCCGGTTGCGGTGCACGAAAACGGCAAGACGTTGTATCCGGTGGTCGTGACGACCAAGCCGGTGGAAGCCGGAAAGCCGATTGGTGCCGATGCCGTGGCCGTCGAGATGCTGCCGGTCAACCCAGACGATGGGTTTTCCGAGGTGAGCAAGGTGGTTGGGCGCGAGCCGATTGTGACGTTGGGCATAGGCGTGCCGCTGATCGGCTCGCAGTTGTCGTCAGGCTTGGCGCTGCAGGTCATTCCCGGCCAACGCGCAGTGGCCGTTATGGTCGATGAGGTGATCGGCGTGGGCAACCGTGTGCAGCCGGGAGACTATGTCGATGTCTTCCTGATCATGCGCAAGGATGGCCAGGAGGTCGACGGCAGTCGAGCCAATCTGCTCTTGCCGCATTTGCGCGTGCTGGCTTTTGGCGCCGTAGCGGTGAATGAAGGCCCTCAAAAAGCACAGGATGGCGCCGCTGCCGCGCGCAAGACAGAGCCGGCCAGGACGGCAGTGCTGTCGGTACCGGTGGAAGCCGTTAGCCGGTTGGCGATGGCGCACCAATCCGGCCGTCTGCTGCTGGCGTTGCGCAACCCCTCTGATGATGCCGAGCCGACCGTCAAGCCGCAGGATGCCGCCCTGCTGGCGGCTGCAAACCGTAACCCCATGGACGTTGCACAAGTGGGCGTGTCGCTCAACAGCTTGACCAGTTCGGCTCACGAGCGTGGTCCCGCCGTGCTGCAAACGCAACCACTACCACCGGCCATTGTCGCGCGCAGCACCGTACGCAGCAGCAACGCCGGTAGTGGCGTCGAGATCATCCGCGCAGGTAAACGTGAGGAGCAACATGACTGATGCCGCCGTGGTTCGCGGTTGGGTGGGCGCGCTTGCATTGGCGGTCATCGGATCGACAGCCTTCGTATCGACGGCTTTCGCCGAAGCGGCACCAGCAGGGCAGATCTTGCATTTGCTTACGGGTAGCCAGCGCGAGATCCGCTTGGGCAAACCGCTTGAGCGCATCGCGATCGGTAACCCGGACATTGCTGACGCGCTGCTGCTCAAGGGGCGCGGCGCTGCCAACAGCCTGCTGATCATCGCCAAGAAGCCGGGGGCGGCCAGCGTGATGGTCTGGACGCAGGGTGGCACGGCGGTGACTTACAACGTGCAGGTGGATGCTGGGGCGCCCATCCCCGGGGACCCGACGGTCGATGTACAGGGCGATACCGCTGTGGTGTCCGGTCAGGCCAAGGATGTCTACGCCCTGGCGCGCGCGCGCCGCGCGGGCGGGGCGGCCACGGGCGCTGAAAGGCCAAAGGGCGGCAATGTGGTCGACACCACTGCTCTCGGGGTGCCGGGCACGGTGCAGGTTGATGTGCGGGTGGTGGAGTTCAGCAAAACGGTACTCAAGCAGGTTGGTTTCTCGTTGAGTTCGGGTTTTACGTTTGGCCGCACCACCGGCGGTATCTCATCTGGCGGCAGCGGTAGCCCGGTCAGTGCGGCGTTTAGCCTGCTGGCCAACTGGAGTCATAGCTGGGCGCACTGGAATCTGGGCGCCACGCTCGGCTTGATGGAGTCAAACGGTCTGGCGCGCGTGCTGGCCGAGCCCAGCCTTGTTGCTTTGTCGGGCCAGAGCGCCAATTTCCTGGCCGGTGGCGAGATCCCGATTCCGGTGCCGCAGGCGCTTGGCACCACCACGATTGAATACAAGCCGTTCGGTATCGGGCTGACGGTCTCGCCCACCATTCTTTCGGAAAATCGCATTGCCCTGAAGGTGGCCCCCGAGGCAAGTGACCTGGACTTCAGCCGCGGTATCACGCTCAACGGCGCAACCGTGCCGGCCATCATTACGCGCCGCGCCGACACGACTGTCGAGCTTGGTGATGGCGAGAGCTTCATCATCGGTGGGCTGGTCAGCCGCTCAACGCAGTCCAACCTCAACAAGGTGCCGTTCCTGGGCGATCTGCCAGTCATCGGGACGTTCTTCAAGCAGTTGAACTACAACCAGGATGAACGCGAACTGGTGATCATTGTCACCCCGCACTTGGTCAGGCCGATGGCACGCAATGCGCCGATCGACAAGATGCTGCCGGGACAGGCTGGTGGACGAGACCTCGACCGACCGGATGCGCCGGTGTGGCAACCGTTCGCGCTGGGCATTGCCGATCCGGCTGCCATGCCAGGCTTCTCGCGGTAAGGGCAGGAGGCAGGTATGGACTACTTTCTTCTGCACGGTGGCGGTCATGGCGACACACAATCGGCGGCGGTACACCGCTGGCTGGCCGGTGCGATCCGCGAGTTGGGCGTCCTGGTGGCGCAGACCAGTGGCCACGATGCCTTCCTGGAGCAGATTGGCGCGGTGAACCCCGAGGTGGTGTTCGTGCGCTTCGTGTCGTCTCCCACGCTGATCGACACGCCCGACCAGGATCAGAAGCTGGGTGAAGGCACGGATGCCATCGGTGAGGCCACGCAACTGGTTGGCCAGCTGACGCGCTTGTTCCCGGGGTTGCCGCTGGTGGCGGTGGGTTCCGCCTCCGATGGCCGCGCCATGCTGGCCGCGCTGCGTGCCGGTGTGAAGGATTTCGTCGACGTGGACGGCGCCCCCGCCGAGGCCGTGCGCGTGGTGCGTCGCCTGTTGGCCGAGCGCGCCTCAACCGAGCCGACGCGCCGTGGCCGCGTGCTGGCCATCTTGGGTGCACGCCCAGGTGTGGGCGCTACCACGTTTGCTACCAACCTGGCTACGCTGGTGCGCCGCACGTCAGCCAGCGACGTCATGTTGCTCGACCTCGGTCAACCGCTGCGCGATGGCGCCCTGTACATGAACGTGCAGGCCAACTTTCATTTCGTGGAGGCTGTGCGCAATCTGCGTCGCTTTGACCAAGTGTTCGTGCAGACCGCGCTGTCGCGCCACCCCAATGGCCTGGCAGTGCTGCCGTTGCCGATCTCGCTGGCGGAGATGCGTGATATTTCGTTCTCCGAGGCGTTGGGACTGCTCAATCGCCTGCGCACCTTCTTCGACCTGCAGGTGGTCGACCTGGGTGGCTTCGGCAACATTGACTTCATCGCCCAGCTGGTCAAGGCCGCTGACGATGTGATGCTCGTGACGGAGCAAAGCGTGGGCGCCATCGTCTCAGCTGCCGAGCTGATGCAGGAACTGAAGAAGCGCGAGATTGACCGTGACCACCTGCACCTGGTCATCTCGAAGTTCGACGCGCGCTTGTCACTGGATGCGGCGCAGATCGCCGAGCGGCTGGAGATTCCTTCGGTAGTGACTGTGCCGAGTCGTCGCCAGGCGCTGGTGGTCGCCTCCAATCAAGGCGCATTGCTGGCCGAAACGCATCCCGCCGACGCTTACGTACGCGCGCTGGCCGAGGTTGCCCAGATGATGCGCTACGCCCAACAGGGAGAGCGGGCCTCAGGCGTATCGAACTGGCTGGCCGGCGCACGCACAAGCCTGAAAGGGCGCTTCGGCAGACGCTCCGAATCTAAGTCGGCAGACGCAGCCGAGCTCGATCTCGGTAACACCGAACGGAACGCGACATGACACAACCCATCGAGTTTTCCAATCAGGCGGATGCGGGCAGCAATGGCGCGTTTGCCGTCTCGCAGGCCTTCCAGGACATCAAGGAAGCCGCGCACGAACATCTACTCACGCGTATTGAAGAACTGGGCGCCGAGTTCGGGCGGTGGTCGCGCACGGCCATCCAGCGCTTTGTTGACCTTGAGGTCGAAGGCTTCACGCGCATGCGCCGCATTCCAGTCAACGAGACGGAAGTGCGGCAGATTGCTGAAGCACTGACCAAGGAACTGGCCGGCTTCGGCCCGCTTGAAGATCTGCTGGCCGATCCGGCAGTGGAAGACATTCTGGTGAACGGTCACCTGGATGTGTATGTCTCCAGGCACGGCATGCTGGAGCGCATTCCGGTGCGCTTTTCTGACGGCAACCATTTGCTACGCATCGTGCGCCGCATCCTTGCGCCGATCGGCCGTCGGTTGGATGAATCGAACCCGATGGTCGATGCGCGGCTGCCCGATGGTGGCCGCATCAACGTGGTCATCCCGCCATTGGCGCTGGAAGGGCCAGTAGTGTCGATCCGCAAGTTCCGCAAGGACCCGCTCAAGCCAGAAGATCTGCTCAGCCTCGGTACGATGAGTGAGGAGATCGGCGCGCTGATTCAGGCTGCCGTACAGGCGCGTTGCAACATCCTGGTCAGCGGCGGCACGAGCTCGGGCAAGACATCGCTGCTGAACGCAATGGCGTATCACATTCCGACGACCGAGCGCGTGATCACCATTGAAGACACGGCTGAGTTGTCGCTTAACCACCCGCATGTGGTGCGTCTGGAAAGTCGTCCGGGCGGCTTTGAGGGCACGGGCGTGGTGAGCATTCGCGACTTGCTACGCAACAGCCTGCGTATGCGCCCTGATCGCATCATTGTGGGCGAAGTGCGTGGTGGCGAAGTGCTGGAAATGCTGCAGGCGATGGGCACCGGCCACGATGGCTCGATGGGCACTATTCACGCCAGCAGCCCGCGCGAGTGCCTGTACCGTCTGGAGATGTTGGCGGGTTTTGCCGGCTTTCAGGGCAGCGAGGTGAGTCTGCGCCGGCAGATCACCAACGCCATCGACTTCATTGTGCAGATTGGGCGCCTGTCCAGCGGTAAGCGCCGCATCCTGTCTGTCACGGAGATCACTGGCATGGGCGACAACATCATCTCCACACAGGAGTTGTATCGCTACGAGCCCTACATCGGCCCCGATGGTGAAGAGATGGATCGCTGGACGGCACTTGGGCTGCAGCCGCATTCGCCCAAGCTGGCGCGCATGCGTAACGCCGGGCTGGATGGCGCTGTGGGCGGTGGCATGGGTGGCGGATTTGGCGGCGGAGGCCGCTTCCATGTCTAGCGCGACGCTCTGGCTCGGCTGTTTGGCGCTGCTGCTGTTTGGCAGTGCGCTGATGCTGTGGTCAGAGGCCGTGCGTCGCCGCGAGCGGGAAGCCTCGCGCTCGTTCGTGCGAGCGCAGACCGAGCAGATCAACGCGCGTTACCAATCGAACGTAGAGGTCGTGCCGGCCAGCGTGCCCGATAGCCTCAATCGTGCATGGAACGACGCACTGCGCCGTGCCGACATCGAGCCAAGTCGTCGTTTCTACGCGTTGCTGATTGCACCGTTGGTGGCGATCGCGTTGGTAGCGTGGGCGGTGTCGGGACTGCTTTCGATGGTGATGGCGGTTGGGCTGTATGCACTGATTGCCATCTTCCTGTTCTGGAACCGCACCCGGCGCATCAACGAGCGCCTGCTGCGGCAGTTGCCAGGGTTCCTCGATGGCGTGGTACGCCTGATGACCATCGGCAGTGCGGTGCCGTCGGCATTTCAGGCAGCCAGCGCCAACACTGAGGCCCCATTGCGCAATTGCCTGATGGCGATTACGCAAATGCAGCGCGCAGGCAAGGACCTGGATGCGGCGGTATCGGTTGTAGGGCAGCAGTACCGCGTGAATGAGTTGATCTTGGTGGCCTCTGTGCTGCGGCTTTCATTGCGCTACGGTGGGCGGGCCGACATCGTGATGGAGCGCACTGCTGCATTTATGCGTGACCGCCAGCAGGCCCAGCAAGAACTGCTGGCGTTGTCGGCTGAGACGCGTCTGTCCGCATGGATTCTTGGGTTGCTGCCGGTGATTGTCGGGGGGCTGATCATCATGTCCAACGCGAACTACGTCATGTCGATGTGGCGTGACCCGTTCGGCAAGACGCTCATCATGGCGGCGCTCGGGCTGGAGCTGATTGGCGCGCTGGCATTGACCAAGTTGGCCAAGTCGATCTAGGGGGGAGCGGCATGGATGACGTGTTCTTCACCCTTAGCCTGACTGCAGCCGCGGCCGGTGTACTGCTGTTTGGTGGGATTGCTGTGCGTGCGGTGCTGATGCGACAGCGCAGCGTGCGCAAGCTGGATTCCGCACTGTCCGACTTGCGTGCTACAGCGTCTGGCATGGCGCCGCCTGTGTCGGTGGCACCGGTGGCGCCGGTTCCCCAGCCGCGTGCGCATGGTTTGCGTGAGGCGCAGCAACTGCAGCAGCAGATCGCCAAGGTTGGTGAGCGGTGGATCGATACGCCGTTGGGCCAGCGTATTGTCACCGAAGACGATCGCAAGCTGCTGGAGGAGTGCGGCTTCTACGGCGAGTACGTCCGTACGCTGTTTGGTGGCATACGCATGGTTTTGCCGCTTGTGCTCGCGTTGTTGGGTTTTCTGGTGGCGCCCACTGTGGTCAAGGGGCTGTTGTGGGCGTTCACGGGTTTTGCCATTGGCTATCTGGCGCCCAAGTGGGTATTGAAGCAGCGCGCACAAGATCGCCGACGCCGTGTCGACGACGAGCTGCCCGCGATGGTCGACATGCTGCGCTTGCTTCAGGGGGTGGGCCTGTCGATCGACCAAAGCCTGCAGGTCATCGCCAACGAATTCCACAGCATGTTGCCTGTGCTGGCAGCTGAATTTGGCCGTGCCAACCAACAGTTCGCGTCGGGTCGCCCGCGTGAGCAGACGCTGATGCGCATCTCTCGCATGTTCGACAACGAAGATTTGAAGGGTTTGATCACGCTGCTCACGCAGGTCGACCGCTTTGGCGGCGCCGTGCAGGAGCCGCTGCGCCAGTTCGGCATGCGCTTGCAGGAGAACCGCCGTGCACGCATGAAAGACCGCATCGGAAAACTGACTGTCAAGATGACCATGGTGATGGTGATCACGCTGCTCCCCTCGCTTCTGATCATTACTGCGGGGCCCGGCTTTATGGGTGTGATGCGCAGCCTGACACATATCTCAGGAGGGGGGTGAGATGAGGACAATCCAGATCGTGATGCGTACGGGCTCTGCCTGTGCGTTGGCCACACTGTCGCTGCTGGCAGGGTGCGGTTCGATGGCCGGTTCCGACATGAGTCGCAGGGCCGAAGCTGATATCGAAATTGCTCGCCTGCGCCAGACCGAAGAGAAGGCGGAAATCAGCAGTCCGGCAACGTATGTGTCGTTGATCCGCAAGATGCAGGAGCAGGGGCTGTATTACGCATCGCTGGCGCATATCGATGCTTATGAACAGCGCTATGGCCGCGCTCCCGAAGTTTTGCTCATGCGCGCAGATGCCCTGCGCGAGACTGACCAGTCTGCGGCAGCCGAAGCCGGCTACCGCGCCGTGATTGCGGCCACGTCCACCACGGGTGCGGGCACGCAGGGCGCGTTGCTGAATGCGGGCGCTTGGCGCGGGCTGGGCATCACCGCGGGCCAGCAGGGCAACTTTGCCGAAGCCGCACGCTGCTTGCAGGTGGCCGCTCGGGCAAATCCGACCGATGCCGGCACCGCAAGCGATTTCGGCTATGCGTTGATGCGCGCTGGCGAAGTCGAACAAGCACGCGTGCCACTCATGCAAGCGCAGCAGATGTCCGGATCCAGCCCGAAGGTTGCCGGCAACTTGGTGATCTGGTTGGCTGCGAATGATCGCAAGGACGACGCGGCATCGCTGACCGCGCATGCGCAGCTAAGCCCGGCCGCCCGCAAGGCCATTGACGAAGACGTGACGCGCGTGAAGTCCGCTTGGCGTGATCGACGCCTGGCGCGTGAGAGAGCGCCGGTTGCACCGAGTGGCGCGCCGACGGTGGCAGCAGCAACGGCCCCACGCTCACCTACTGGCGCGCTTGCGCTGCAACGCGGGCGCTTGCTCGACATGCTGGAGGTTACGCAATGATTCAACGCCTTTTCTCGATCGCTTGCATGGCAGCGTGGCTGGCGAGCGGCATGGCAGTCGCACAAGGTTTTAGTGGAACAAGCCCACAGCGCGCCGAGCCGGTGGAGTCCAAGGTTGACGGCCGTGTGAACGAGGCCACGCGCACCCTGCTCAAGGCACAGCGCGAGGGGACCTATGCCGGTGAGCTGGTGCCCTTGCGCGGCGAAGAGGCGGCACTGGCATACCAGCGCTATCTCGAAACGTTCAGCAGACCGATGCCGGGCATGTCGCAAGCGCAGTCCGGAGGGCGGTCCTCCACGGGCAATGCGGCACAGTCGTCGGCCCGCTGAGTTGGCATCGTGAATCGGCGCGCTCTCCCTCTTCGTGATTCCGCCGCGTTGCACCGCCATGCGCGCGGTGCCATCAGTGTGCTCACGGCTTCCTTTGTGGCCACCATTGGGCTGGCGGTGCTGGTGTCGATCGATATCGGCAACCTGTTTTACTCGCAGCGGGCGTTGCAGCGTTCGGCGGATCTTGCGGCTACGGCGGCTGCGCAGCGGTTGGACTTGTTCTACAACTCGCCCCCTCCCGCGCAGCTTGCGGTGCAGCAGAATGGACTGACAGTCGACAACACCAACGTCACACTGACAACGGTGCCGGGGGTGTGGGATGCCAGCACCGGAACGGCGCCGACGTACTTCACTGCGCAAGCCGCTGTCGATGGCAACACCAATGCTGCGCAGGTGACAGTCACGCAGAAAGTGCCGTACTTCTTCCTCGTCGGAAATAGGCAGTTGCAGGCCACCGCAATCGCAAAGAACACGTCCATCGTGTCGTTCTCACTCGGCTCTGGGTTGGTGTCCATCAACAACGGATTGCTGAATCAGTTGCTCGGGTATTTGCTGCACACCAACCTCAACCTCGACGCTGTCTCGTATCAAGGACTGGCCACCACCAACATCCGCCTCGCGGATCTGGCCGTGGCGCTCGGCGCGGGGTCCATGCAGCAGTTGCTGGCGCTGTCGCCCAATCTGGGGACGTTCTTCAATGCGGTCATTTCCGTTGCATCGCAATCCGGGCTGGCGGGTGTGTCAGTGGGCGGGGCAGGGGCCAGCAACACGCTGTCGTTTGGCAACGACTTGAATTTGCCGATCAACATTGGCGATGGCGGCGCCAGTTCTCCTGGGCTGCTCTCGGTGCTTGCGCTTGCTGGCAACGAGCAGGCTGCTCTCGACGCCACGGTCAATGTGCTGGACTTGCTGACAACCGCTGCGCAGATTGCCAACAGCAAATCGGCGGTGAACGTGGCGCCCGTCACGTTGAATCTCGTTGGGTTGGGGGCTGTCACGTTGTCGCTGAAGATCATCGAGCCGCCTGCCATCGCTGTTGGGCCGCCTGGGCAGTTTCTTTCCGGGCCGAATGCCGGGCAATGGAAGACGCAGGCGCGGACGGCGCAGGTGCGGTTGGGATTGAAGGTCGTGGTCGGCGTTCCAAACCTGCTCGCCGTCACACTTCCGATCGGACTCACGGTAGCGAGTGCGCAAGGGCACGCGAAATCGACAAGCTGTACCGTTCCCCGATCCAACTCGACCGCCACGATTTCTGCCCAGCCGCAACCCGTGGGGTTGTGTATTGCGGCTAATGCGGATACCTCGGTCAATAGCACGATGGACTGCGCCTCTGCCGCACCCGCACCAGCTGTGAATTTGAGCCTGGCGGGGCTCGGGCTCGTTGGCGTAGGGTTGAAGGCCAACGTGTCGCAGGCGCCAAACACAGGCTGGGGCGACGAAACCATCGCGGCAACGCAGATTGGACAAAACCCGCAAACCGATACGAGCGGAAACTCACCCCCGCGCGTAGCAACGCAGAGCCTGTTTGGCTCCATCCTGAACAGCAACCTGAATCAGTTGACTGCAACTGCAACCATTCTTGGGATCACTGTGGATGTCACCGCAATAGCCATGCCTTTGTTGGCGCCGACGTTATCGGTTGTGGGGCAAACACTGGATGGTGTGCTCAGTCCCCTGCTTGAACTCCTCGGTATCCAACTCGGCTATGCCGACATCAAACTCCTCTCGCTCGACTGCGATTCCGTCGAGCTGGTTTTCTGACATGGAAGCGACGACATGAAAACCGATCGCTGGGCGTACGAAACGCTCGATATCTTTGTCTGGGAAGGGCGCTACGACATTGCCGATCGTGTGGCGCGCTTCATGGCGCCGTTTGGTGCGGAGGTGATCCGTGCCGGCGGTATCGACTTCCAGCCGGCTGAGCCACGCGCCAAGCCTAGCGTCGCCATCATCAGTGCGTCGGTGGTGGAAAGCGGCGGCTTTACCGTGCTGGATTGGCAAGCCGCGCAGGGCATGCCGGTGATCTGGGTGGCGGCGGATACGCAGCACGATTCGAGCCGCTTCCCGCCCGAATACACCTACGTGCTTGGGCCGGATTTCGGCGCCACCGAGCTGCGCGCACAGATCAGCAAGGTCTTGCCGTCGATGTCGTCGGCGCAGGATCAGGCGCCCGACCAGAGCGATCTCGTTGCGGCATCGCCGGCCATGCACGGGCTGCTGGAGCAGGTCGACACTTTTGCCGACTGCGACAGCAACGTCATGCTCTACGGCGAGACTGGCGCCGGCAAGGAGCGCATCGCCCGCCTGCTGCACGACAAGAACCGGATGTACGGCAAAGGCCCGTTCGTGGCGGTCAACTGCGGCGCCATTCCCGATGGGCTGTTCGAATCGCAGTTCTTTGGCCACGCCAAGGGCGCATTCACGGGGGCCATGTATGCACACCGTGGGTATTTCGAGCAGGCCAACGGCGGCACGCTGTTCCTCGATGAACTGGGCGACCTGCCGCTGTATCAGCAGGTGAAGCTGCTGCGTGTGCTGGAAGACAGCGAGTGCACGCGGCTGGGCTCGACCGTGCCCGTCAAGCTGGATTTCCGCCTGGTGGCGGCCACCAACAAGAACCTGCGTGAGATGGTCGCCAGAGGGCAGTTCCGGGCAGACCTGTACTTCCGCCTGGCTGTGATTGAGCTGCGGATCCCCAGCCTGGAGCAGCGCGGCCCAGACGACAAGGTGGCGCTGCTGCTGTCTTTCCTGCGGCATTTGCTGGGCGACAAAACCTACGAGAGCATGCCGCCGGTGCCGGAGTGGGTGAGGGCATCGGTCGGTCGTGCGTACTTTGCCGGCAATGTGCGTGAGCTGCGCAACCTGGCCGAACGTCTCGGTATCACCCTGCGCCAGTTCGGTCGCTGGGACGAGGCCCGCATCCTGCCCTTGTTTGCCGGCCTCCAGCGCGACGCCTTCGAGCGCGAGACCAACGGCGGCAACGGTGGCAATGGCCATGACCGCAGTGGTGGCAACGGAAGTGGCGGCGATGAGGAACGCCGCCGCATCCTGGCCGCGCTGGACGCCAACAACTGGCGCCGCCAGGACACCGCCGCCACCTTGGGCATCAGCCGCAAGGTGTTGTGGGAAAAGATGCGCAAATACCAGATCGCTGACGGCGAAGCTGAGTTGCGCGAGATGGAGTGACGCCATACAACACCCTCCCACCCGACGGGACCCCCGGCACGCCACTCGGGCAGCGGATCGCGTATAGTTTTCGGCTGCAACACCTGCGCAGAATCCACAGGGTCGAGATGACAACAAGAAAACAGTCAGGGAAAGCGTCGCAACAGGCGTTTCAGAGGGGATTGGCCATCGCGGCCGCGGTGGCAGTCATGGTGGGCGGTACCGCCTGCACATCTGCCGTGGCGCAGAGCCCGGCTGCAGCACCCACCGCCATCGCACCGATTGCCGCAGCCGCGCCGGTGCCGGCACTGACCGCCACCGTTGGCCAGACCACCGCAACGGCTGCCACCAGCACGCCTGCAGCCAGCAACAGCACCGCCCGTGCCGAGAGCCCGGCCAGCAATGGAGCCGGCAACAGCACCGTGCTGGATCTGCAGCGCCGCATGCAGGCTCACGAGTTGTCGGAGCTGCGCACGACCTACAACGGCGCCTACGGCGCCAGCCTGCTGTTTGCCCAAAGCGACCTGACGTATTACGTGACGCTGTTCCAGCAGAAAGACCTCTGGCGCGTCATCAAGACCACCAACGAAGCCGCTGCAGAGCGCCTCTACAGCGACTTCGCCAAGCAGACGCGCACGATGGCCGATCTGGAGCTGCAGCGCATTCGCCTGGAAGCCCAGAAGGAGCGCTCCGAGCGCCAGATTGCAGCGCAGGAAGAAAAGCTGCGCGGCCTGAAGACTGACCTGGACATCCAGCGCCAGCAGCAGGCCCAGGCGCAGGAGCGCCAGAAGGTTGCCCGCTCCGAGGCCGACACGCTGGATGTGGAGCGCCGCGCCGCCCGCGCCCGCGTGGACGAACTGCAGCGCCAGATCCGCGCACTGGAAGCGCAGGTCAACGCGCCGTTCAACGCGTCGCAGCGCAATCGCTGATCACCACATCGCAGTACCCCAGATCGGGCGGCCCACGGGTCGCCCGATGCGCTTTTAGGGGGCGGCATTCAAACACGGCGATGGCGTTTGATACTGCACCCGGCGGCGCGTACATTGGCACACAACCCATTTTCGCAGTCGACCGCGCATGCGCTCTGCCTCTGAGTTGCCCTCCAACGCCTCCTCCGCAGCGGCGGAGCCCATCCCGCAGCCCAAGGGCCTGCCGTGGCTGGGCAACCTGCTTCAACTACCCAAAGACCGCGTAGCCCAGACGTTTCTGGAGATCAGCCGGCAGTTTCCCCAGGGCCTGTATCAGCTCGACTTTGTCGGCCGCTGCGTCCCATTCGTCTATTCCGCCGACCTGGTGGCCGAGCTGTGCGATGAAACGCGCTTTCGCAAGCTGATCGGCCCGCCGCTGTCCTTCCTGCGGGCAGGCGCTGGCGACGGCCTCTTCACCGCACACCAGGACGAGCCCAACTGGGGCAAGGCCCACCGCATCCTGCTGCCGGCCTTCAGCCAACGCGCCATGAAGGGCTACTTTGACGTGATGCTCGAAGTGGCCAACGCGCTGGCCGACAAATGGACGCGGCAAGGCCCCGACGCCGACATCTCCGTTGCCGACGACATGACGCGGCTCACGCTCGACACCATCTCGCTGGCCGGCTTCGGATACCGCTTTGACTCGTTCAAGACGCCCGCGCTGCATCCATTCCTGGAAGCCATGGCGGGCGTGCTGTCCGAGGCGATGGGCAAGCTCACACGCTTGCCGTTCAAAGACCGGTTCATGCATGAGCACCATCGCCGCTTCGAGCAGGATGTGGCCGCCATGCATCAACTGGTGGACGAGGTGATCCGTAAGCGCCGCCACGCGCAGGATGGCGGCACGGGGGCAAGCGACCTGCTGGGGTTGATGCTCAATGCGCGCGATCCGGTGACGGACCTGCCGCTGGACGACACCAACATCCGCTTCCAGGTGATCACCTTCCTGATTGCCGGGCACGAAACCACCAGTGGGTTGCTGACGTTCGCGCTGTATATGCTGCTGCGCCACCCGGCCGTGCTGGCGCAGGCGTATGCCGAGGTCGATCGCGTACTCCCGGGCGACACCGTGCCGCAGTACGCGCACCTGGCGCAGCTCGACGTGATCGAGCGCGTGCTGAAGGAAACGCTGCGCCTGTGGCCCACGGCCCCCAGCTTTGGCGTGGCGCCGTACGAAGACACGCGCATCGGTGGCCGCTACGCCATCCGGAAGGATCAGCGCGTGGTAACGCTACTGATGGCCTTGCACCGCGACCCCGCCGTGTGGGATCGCCCTGAAGTGTTCGACATCGACCGCTTCCTGCCCGAGAACGAAGCCCGTATCCACCCGCATGCCTACAAGCCCTTCGGCAATGGCGAGCGTGCGTGTATCGGCCGCCAGTTCGCGCTGACCGAAGCCAAGCTGGCGCTGGCCGTAATCCTGCAGCGTTTTGCGCTGTCAGATCCGCACGACTATGCGTTCCACATCAAGGAGACGCTGACGCTCAAACCGGACGGTTTCCGCCTGCGTGCGCGGCTGCGCAATGCGCGGGAGCGGCTGCTGGTGTCGATGCCGTCGCAGGCCAATGCGGCGGCGGATGCCGATACACAAACCACGCTGGCCGGCGGCGGAGAACCGATGCACGTGCTGTATGGCGGCAGCCTCGGCACATGCCAGGACATTGCCGAACAGATTGCCGCCACCGCGTCGCGTGCAGGCTTTGATGCCAAGGTCGCGCCGCTGGATGCCATTGCCGATGCGTTGCCGCAGCAGGGCACGCTCGTCGTCGTGGCGGCGACTTACAACGGCCGTGCGCCGGACAGCGCCCGCACGCTGGAAGGGCGCCTCGATTCGGCTGGTGCGCTGGTCCGGCAGGCGCCTGGCTTGCGCTATGCCGTGCTGGGTTGCGGCAACTCGCAGTGGCCGGCGTTCCAGGCGTTTCCCAAGCGGGTGGACGCCATGCTGGCCGCTGCGGGTGCACAGGCCGTCGTGCCGCGCGGTGAGGCCGACGGCAATGGCGGTTTCGATACGGCCGTCGATGCCTGGACGCGCAGTCTGTGGGCGGCCCTTGGCGCGCGGCAGGTGCAGGCCGACGCTGCCGCTGTCAGCGTGCAATACCTAGCGCCGGATGCCGTGCGTGCCACCGTATTGCCGGCTGCCGCACGCAGCATGATGGTGCTCGCCAACGAAGAGCTCGTCAGCGATCCCACCGGCCTGTGGGATTTCACCCGTGAGGCGCCGCGTGGCCCGACGCGTCATCTGACCGTGCGGTTGCCCGAAGGCGTGACCTACGCCACTGGTGATCACCTCGCTGTCTATCCGCGCAATGCCGATGACCGCGTCGAGGCGGCCATCGCCAGGCTAGGCCTGGAAGGCGAGGCGCTTGTCACGTTGACGGCGCAGCACGCCCACGTGCGGCACTTGCCGCTCAGCCAGCCCGTGACCGTGCGCCAACTGCTGCGCGACTTCGTCGAGTTGCAGGACACGGCCACCGCGCGTGACATCGCCGCATTGCATGCGATAACGCGCTGCCCGTTCACGCGCAGCCAGCTTGCCGTGTGGATCGACGGGGAGGCGGCAGCACAGCGTTTCGATCAGGACATCCAGGCTGCGCACCTGAGCGTGCTGGATCTGCTGATCCGCTTTCCCGCCATCGAGCTGACGCTGGAGGGCTTTCTCGCGCGTCTTGGGGCGATGCGGCCGCGCTTCTATTCGATTGCCTCATCGGCGCGTGTCTCGCCAGACGTGGCGGCGCTGACGGTGGGCACGGTGTCGGGGCCGGCGTGGTCGGGCGTCGGCACGTATCGCGGTACGGCGTCAAACTACCTGATGCATTTGCCGGCCGGCGCGGAGATCGCTGCCACCGTGCGGACGCCCAATCCGCCATTCGCGCCCGATGTGGATGCCAGCAAGCCGATGGTGCTGATCTGCGCCGGCACGGGCATCGCGCCGTTCCGTGGCTTTCTGGAGGAGCGTGCCGCACAGCAGGCGGCAGGGGAGACCGTTGCGACATCGCTGCTGTGTTTTGGCTGCCGGCATCCTGAGCATGACTTCCTGTACCGCGATGCACTTCGCGCCTGGGAAGACGCCGGCGTGGTGCAGGTCTTGCCCGCGTACTCATGCGTAGACGGCCATCCGCATCGCTTCGTACAGCACGCCCTATGGGATGCGCGCGAGGCAGTCTGGGCCGCATTCGACGCCGGCGCCACGCTATACGTTTGCGGTGACGGCCGCGCCATGGCACCGGCCGTGCGCGACACGCTCATCCGCATGCACCAGGCACGCTACGGCAGTGATCTGGCCACCGCATCGGACTGGCTGACCGAGCAGATGCAATCCGGGCGCTATCGGCAGGACGCCTTCAACTGAGTTGCCGAGGCCGTTCTAGGATCGCTGCGCTGCCGCACAGTCGTGCCCGCCCGGGCGGAGGCGGGCGCGCCGCATGTTACGATTTGCGTTTGAAGCACCGCGTTTTTGAGCTTGGCGACGCACGGTCTGACGCGTCCGCCGCAGTGCTTCTGCGAGGAGAAATGACAATGTGGCGCCGAATCAAAGCGTCCTGGATGGCGATCCTGGTAATCACCCTGTTGGGTCTTGGGTACTTGTGGATGTACCGGTTTGAACCGCTGCTCTCCGGCGAGGCCGGCAGCGATGTGTTCGTGTGGGACCGCTGGACCCACCGCGTTTGCGCGCTGACTGAGAGCGGTGCAGCCACCGAATGGCGCTGCGACAACGCCATGGAAACCGATGGCGGCAATACCAACAACTCCGACGTTTCCACCCGCCTGCGCATGCGTGACGCTGTGCAGCGCATCAAGCTGTAACTCCCTGCGCCCGCCGTTCGTTGCGGGCGCTGATCCTTCCGCTTCAACCCACGCGTGGTTCTGCCGCGTCCACCAGTTC
This sequence comes from Ralstonia insidiosa, assembly GCF_008801405.1. NCBI lineage: Bacteria > Pseudomonadati > Pseudomonadota > Betaproteobacteria > Burkholderiales > Burkholderiaceae > Ralstonia > Ralstonia insidiosa. The sequence continues at coordinate 71,786 of NZ_VZPV01000005.1, forward strand.
CGGTGCCGACACGGCCGGTAGCTTGCGCACCTGTGCAGCCTCCATGCGGCCGTGGCGATGAAATGGCCCCAGGCTTTGCGGTTGCCCTGATTCCAACGCACGCTCGATGGCGGCCAGGATGCGCACGTCGGCCAGACCTTCCTCGCCATTCGGTTCCGGCTCCAGGTCGTTCAGGATGCAGTCGGAGAAGTACTGCAGTTCGCCGCCAAACTGGTTGGTGGCATCGAATGCGCGTTCCTGCGTGCGGCCGTTCAGCGTGAGGCGGTGCCGCAAGCCCGATCCAAACGTAAAACCCGGTGAGACCTCCAAATCGCCCATGGTGCCGAGAATGCGGTACTGGTCGACCCACGTTGCGCTGTAGCTGACGGTGAATTGGGCGATGCGATGGTCGGCAAAGCGCAGCGTCACCGCAACCGTGTCGTCAAAGTTGAAGGTCAGGTCCGGATCACGCACGCCAACGGCGGCCACTTCCACCGGTTCTTCACCAAACAGATTGCGGACAGCGTTAATCGGGTACACGCCCATGTCGGATACCGGCCCCGCCCAGTAACCGTGGCTGGCGCGGTGATTGGACGGCGCAACCGACTGGCTGAACACCGCCGAGAACGCACGGATGCGCCCCAGCTTGCCCGCACGCACCAGTTCAATGGCGGCCAGCGTGGCCGGCTCGAAATGCAGGCGGTACGCGATCATCAGCTTGGCGTTGCCGAGGCGGGCCGCTTCGATCATGGCTTCGCAGTCGGCCTCGCTGGTGGCCATGGGTTTTTCCAGCAGGACATGGATGCCGCGCTGCAGCGCGGGCAGTGCGTACTGCCGGTGCATGTCGTTGGGCAGGGCGAGGTAGATGGCGTCGATCTCGCCGCCGGTCAGCAGGTGCTCATAGTCGGCATAGTCGCAGACGTGCTCGATGCCATAGCGCCTGGCCAATGCGTTGGCCTTGGTGGCGTCGCCTGTGACCAGTGCGGTGACAACGGAGTTGCCGCTATGTGCTACGCCCGGCAGGAAGGCGGCCTGGGAGATCCAACCGGCCCCCACCACGGCATAGCGCACTGGCCGTTGCGTGGTGCGGGCGGATGTGGCCTGCTGAGCAGGTTCGGCCTCGTGAAAAGCGGTAGACATGACAACTCCTTTGCAATCGTTGCGCACGGATGTGACGCGGGATGGTGCGATGCGTCATTCCGTGCCGGCTCCGCAATGAAGCAGCAAAGGAGATGCCCACGGACGCCCGAGGGCGCCACATAGGGCTTGGCGGCAGGTCAGGCGTGCTCGGTGCGGCTGTCAGCGGGGGCCTGTTCGCGCTCGTTCAGGCCGTAGTCACGCACGACGTGGGCGATGCGCAGGCGGTAGTCGGCAAACGCGCTCTCGCGGCCGACATGCTGTGCGCTGCGGTGTTGCTCCAGATTGCGCCAGGCTTTGATGGCCTCTTCATCGCGAAAGAACGACAGCGAGAGCAACTTGTCAGGGTTGGTAAGGCTCTGGAAGCGCTCGACCGAGATGAAGCCGTCGATCTGCTCAAGTAAGGGTTTCAGGCGCGCGGCGATGTTGAGGTAGGTATCGCGCTGGCCCGGGGCGGGTACGACTTCAAAGATGACGGCGATCATGGTGGGGCTCCTGTGGAGAGTCGAATCGTTGCGTTGTCGAAACGTCAGATCAGGCTTGGAAGGCGGGGATGCGTGCGTTGGGCGACGGCCGGTACGTGATCTCGCCCAGGTTGGCGAGCCATCGCACAATGCCGGGCAGACGCAATAGATGTTGTACGGTTTCGCGCGCAATCACCACCGCCAGGGTCTCGGCCGGGCAACGGTGTGCGCCGCCGCCGAAGGTCCAGAGGCGCGGCTGGGCGCGATCCACGTCAAAGCGCAATGGATTGGGGTTGGCTGCGGCATCCACGTTGGCTGCAGCCAGCAGTACGAGGATGCGATCACCTGCGCGCATCGGTTGTCCAAGCAATTCAGTGTCCTGTGCGACAAAGCGGCGGGTGTTCTGCACCGGTGCGTCCAGGCGCAGGACTTCTCGCACGAAGGGTTCAATCGCCTCCGGTGCAGCATGCAGGCGTTCGACCAACTCCGGATGCCGGGCCAGCGTGACGATGCTGTTGCCGAGCAGCCCGGCGCACGCATCATAGGTTTGCGCGAGCAGGGCGGCAAGGTTGCTGATGTCGGCATCGTTTTCGCTGGCGGCGAACGGCGAGTCTGCAAAGCGCTGCTGCAGGCGGCCGACGGCAGCGTCTGCACGTTCGACCACCGATGCATCGGCATGGGGGCCGAGCGCTGCCAGGTAGGCGGTGATGTCGTTCTGGCAGGCGTGTGTGTCGGCCTGATCGGCCAGCAGCGTTTGCGCGATGGTGGCCAGCGGCACGCGGAAATGAGCGTCGGTGCTCAGCACGGCGTCAAGGGCGGTTGCGTCGGGCAGGGCGGCATGCGCTTGTTGATGCGCGCGGTTGGCGAGCGCGGCCACATCCAATCGGCTCAGCGCAGCCATCACCGTGGCTTTGCGCGCAGCGTGGTCCGGCCCGTCGATTTGCCGGACGAGGCGGCCGAAGAACGCGCCCGTTGGCGAGGCGGCTACCGCTTTGGGGACGGGCTCTTCTGCAGGGCGGACACGGCAAGCGGGGCTGCCCAGCACGGCATCCACCGCATCGGCGCTGGCGGCTACCCACCAGCCGAGCCCAGCATCGAAAAAGAACGGGCGTGTGGCGGCAAGCTCGGCGTAGTACGGCGTGGGGTCGGCATGCACGATGGCCTGCAGTGGATCGGCGGGCGGGGCGGAGGTGATGTTCATGGCGGCGGTCGGCCTGATAGAGGGGGCGGGAGTAAGATGGCCCCTATTGTCTGGATTGGCTCCGCGCCTGTCACGCACCAACAGTTTGGTCTGCATCGAACCATGACCGCATCTTCCCCAGCGACACAACCTGATATCGGCCGGGTGGCCGCCACCATTGGCGATCCGACGCGCATCCGCATGCTGCTGCTGTTGATGGAAGGCCGCTCGCTCACCGCCAAGGAGCTGGCCTACGGCGCTGGCGTGGAGCCCGCCACCGCCAGTGCGCACCTGCGCCGGTTGGAGGCGGATGCGCTGATCACGTCGCTGGCCAGCGGGCGCTACAAGTATTTCGGACTGCGCTCGCCGGCGGTGGCGGAGATGATCGAATCGCTGATGGTGGTTGCGCCGGAAAAACCCGCAGACCCGCGCCGTTCGACCGTGCCTGACAACCTGCGTGCCGCACGGCTGTGCTACGACCATCTGGCCGGGCAGCTTGGCACGGAGGTATCAGAGAAGCTGCTGGCACGCGGCTGGCTCGAACAGCTTGATGCAACGCATGCCGCCTACGACGTTACGTCCGAAGGCGAGCGTGCTTTTGCTGCCATCGGTGTCGACGTGGTGGCCTTGCGCAGCGGGCGCCGCCGCTTTGCTTACGGCTGCATGGATTGGAGCGAGCGCCGCCCACATCTGGCGGGTGCGCTCGGCGCGGCCGTGGCGGAGCGCTGCATTGCGTTGGGCTGGCTTGCGCGGCAGAAGCACTCACGCGCGTTGCAGATGACGGAACTCGGGCAGCGCGAATTGCACGCGTGGCTGCGCACGGCGTAGGCGCCTGCCTTCGTCAGTTGGTGCCGCGCACCGCACTCACGTAGTCGCGCTGGAACACGCACATCCGCAAGGCGTTGTGGTACGCGCCGTTGCTGAAAAACTCTTCAATCAGTTCGCCTTCACGCTGGAATCCACACTTCTCGTACACGTGAATGGCGCGTTCGTTTTCCACATCGACGACCAGATACAGCTTGTGCAGATTCAGCACCATGAAGGCGTAGTCGACCGCCAGCCGTGTCGCGGTTGATGCATAGCCATGCCCCTGCCAGCCGGGGGCGATGATGATCTGGAACTCGCCACGGCGGTGGATGTAGTTGAGCTCCATCAGCTCGACCAGGCCAACGGCTTCACCGGCATCGTTCTCGCAGATGAAGCGGCGTTCGCGCTGGTCATGCACGTGCCGGTCGTAGAGTTGCGAGAGCTCGGTGAAGGTCTCGTACGGTTCTTCAAACCAGTAGCGCATGATCTTCGCGTCGTTGTTCAGCTCGTGCACGAAGCGCAGGTCATTGCGCTCCAGCGGGCGCAGGGAAAGGTCGCAGGCTTTTTCAATCACCATGATGTTGTCCTTGTTGTGTTGAGGGCGCTCGACATCGCGTCGATGTCCCTCCCTTGTCAGCAAGGACGTGTCGATGCGGATGTGTGTTTGCGCTGCGGTTGCGCGCGCTTGCGCCGATCCAGATACAGCCACCACCCCGTTATCGCAAAGACCGGCAGCATCGACGCGCCGATCAACACCAGCACAATGCCGACTGGCCCGAAGTAGCGCCCATTGTGTAGCGGCAGCATGCCGGCCAGCAGGCGTTGCATCGGTGGCTTGTCAGTGAAGGATTCCTGGCGGAGGACCGCGCCAGTGGCTGCGTCGAGCGTCAGGCGGTTGAAGGCGCGGTCGTGCGGTGCGTTGAGCGGCAACCAGTTGATGTCAACCTTGCCGGTGCGCGCACCGTCGATGCGCAGGGTGGCACTCGCATAGTTCGACGCGTTGGCGAGGAAAGCGTTCCAGGTGCGCTCCAATGCCGCACCGTCGAGCGGTTTGCGTGGGCCCGAGGCCTCCATTGGCTTGGTCTTGGCGGCAACCGGCATGCCGGCCATGTGCTGCAGCCCTTCGCGATACCAGTCATAGGCCCAGTACAGTCCACTGAATGCCGCCAACAGATAGAGCGGCAGCACCAGCGTCCCGATGACGGTATGCACATCCCACCAACGGATGCGCCCGCTGCGGCTCCAGCGGATGACGAGCCAGCTTCGCCAGTTCGTCACGCGGCGCGGCCAGCGCAAGTACAACCCTGACAACGCCATCACCACCAGTGCAATCGTGCTGGCACCGACGATCTGTTTGCCGACCTCGTCTGCCAGCAATGTCCGGTGCAGCAGTTTGACGGTGGCTAAGAAGCGTTGCCCACGCGCCTCGGGCAGCAGGGTGCCGGTGGCCGGGTCGATGTAGCGCAACTCGCCGCGGCTGCTGCCGCCGCGTTTGCCAGGCGGCCAGGCGTACCAGAGGCGCCACGGCTCAGTGGGCGCCGAGGCTGCGGTGATGAACGTGACGGGGCGCTCTGGGATGGCGGCCCGCGCCTGTGCGGCCACCTGCGGCAGCGTGGGCGCCGGGCCGGTGCGTGCTGGCAGGCTGAGCACGCCGGGGTTGAGCCAGCGCAGCAGCTCTTCGTCATACGCCATCAGCGCGCCGCTGGTGCCGACGACGGCCAGCACCACACTGGCTGACAACCCGATCAGCCAGTGCAGGCGGAAGAGCACCCTTCGCAGCATCGCGTGTTTGCCCTTTACACGCTTACATCTTGTACCGCACGCCCAGCAGCGCCATGCGTGGAGCACCCGGCATGTTGTAGTTCTCGGCGCCGCCGTGGGCCGAGACGTAGTACGCGCGGTTGAACAGGTTCTGCAGGTTCAGCGTCACGTCGACGTTCTTGCTGCGATAGCCCGCACCAAGATCGACCGTCATGTAGCCGGGCAGCGTCGTCACGTTGTACTGCGATGCGTAGCGCGAGGCTTCCGCACGCACACCACCGGCCACATAGAAGCCATTGGGCAGATCATGCTTGAGCCAAAGCGAACCGCTATGCCGCGGCGTGAGCGACGGCTGGTTGCCGTTGACGGCCACGCCGGCGCTCTTGTCGAGCGGGTTGGTCAGCACGCCGTTCAGATAGGCATAGCTGGCGATAAGGGACCACGTCTTCACCACCTCGCCCGTGAACGACAGCTCCAGCCCGCGCGTGCGCTGCGTGCCGATGGGCACTGCCAGCAGTGTGGCCGGGTCTACGCCGGTCAGGTTGGTCTGCTTCATGTCGAACAGTGCGGCGGTCAGGCTGGCGTTGGCCGACACATCGTATTTGGCGCCGATCTCGTAGTTGGTCGTGGATTGCGGCGCCAGTGCACTGCTGTTCGGGTACACGCTGAAGCTGTCCGCCACCGGCTGGAACGAGCGGCTGTAAGACGCGTAGAGCGAGAGCGGCTCCACCGGGTGATACACCACCCCCAGGCGCGGGCTGACCGGTGTGTCGGTGCGCGCGTAGTTCTGGTTCTTGGGCGTAAGGTCTGTGCGGCTCTGCTTGAGCGCTTCATAGCGCAGGCCGGCCAACACTGTCCATTGCGGCGAGAACTTGATCAGATCCTGCACATACGCGGCGTACGTCTCGTTGTGCGAGAGGCCGTAGTTGCTGGGCGTGGCGTTGGCCGGCACCGTGGGCAGCAGCGGCAGCACCGGGTTGAACAGGTTGACGTTGAAGTTGCCCGGGGTGGATGCCACGCGGTCGCTCTTGTCCTGATAGCCCAGTTCGATGCCGTACAGCAGCGTGTGCTGGATGCCCCAGGTCTCGGCCTTCTGCGTCAGCTCGTTTTGCCACACGGTGCCGCGATCGCTGCGGTTGCGCTGGTTGACGTTGAGCGTGACGGTCGGGATCGGGCCGTCGTTCACGCTCTTCACGGTCGTGTAGTTGTTGCGCCCCAGCGAGTACTCGTAGTTGCGCACCACGCTGTGGAATGACCACTGATCGTTGAAGCGGTGGTCCAGCGTGCCGGTCACGCTTTTGACGGTGGTGTCGATGTTGCCCGCGCCCGCATCGGCCGAGCCGTAGCGCGTGCCGATGGGCACATCCACCGGGCGGCCGTGGTACGACGGTACGCCCTGGTCGGCAATGCGCTTGTCGTGCAGGTAGTCAAACTGCACCGTTAGCTTGGTGTCGGGCGACAGGTTGAACAGGAACGACGGCGAGATCGCCTGGCGGCGCAGGAAGTAGTCGTTGCGGAAACCGCCCGAGTCTTCCACCGCGCCGGTAAGGCGCGCGCGAATGGCGTCGTCGTTGATGGAGGTGTTCAGGTCGAACTCGGCGCGCTTCTGGCGCTCGGTGCCCACCAGCACGCCTACCTCGGCCAGCGGCGTGGCCAGCGGTTTCTTGGTGACGCGATTGATGATGCCGCCCGACGAGCCGCGCCCATACAGCACGGCGGCAGGGCCCTTCAAGACTTCAATGCGGTCGACGTTCGACAGATCGCGGAAGTACAGCGAGTCATCGCGCAGGCCGTCGACGTACTGATCGTTGATCGACGAGAAACCGCGAATGGTCACCTGATCGCGCTGTGCATCGCCCAGCGAGGCCGATACACCCGGTACATTGCGCAGGGTGTCGTTGAGCGACAGCGCGCCTTGGTCCTGGATGACCGCGCGCGGCACCACGTTGACCGACTGCGGAATCTCGCGCAGCGGCACGGGAATCTTCGTGGCTGTGTTGGCGACGGGTGTGTCGTAGCTCGTGTTGCTGCGCGTGCTCTTGGTGGTGGTGGTCGGCAGCGTGCCGGCATCGGCGGCCGCAATCGTGTCGGCAGCAGTTGCCACGTGCATCAGCGGCAGGGTTCCAAGGACGGCCAGAGAGAGGCGCAGGCCATCTCGTCGAAAATTCGGCGGCATTGCAGTTCCCGTAAAGTAAAAAGCCCCGGTATGGGGAAGGGCGCCGTCTTCTGCGGCGCCTTCACTTTGTGAAGGCGAAGATAATAATGAGAACAATTCCCATTCGCAAGAGAGTTAAGTCATGCTTTTGACGAGGGGTAACGTTTGCAGGTACAAAATGCAGCAACTTTTCACGAGTCGATTGCAAATTGGCGGCACCAAGTTGCGTGCACGGCGTCTGACTCAGCTGCTTTTCGCCTTTTCTTGATATGTCGTCTTCACCACATCCATCGACTCCCCTGCGTGTTGCCCTGGTGGGCTACGGCTATGCGGGCAAGCTGTTCCACGCGGCGCTGATCGACGCCACACCCGGCCTGCGCCTGCACGTGATCGGCTCGAACCGCCCGGACGCGGTGCTCGCGGATCGGCCTGACGCTGTGGTTTGCGCGCCCGAAGCGGCGGCGGTGCAGCCGGATGTCGACCTCATCGTCATTGCCGCCCCCAACGACCGCCATGCGCCGCTGGCCGAAGCCGCACTGCGCGCCGGCAAGCACGTTGTGGTGGACAAGCCCTTTACCGTCACGCTGGCCGAGGCGCGGCATTTGGCCCATGTGGCGCAGGAGACCGGCCGTTTGCTGTCGGTTTTTCAGAACCGGCGTTGGGACAGCGATTTCCTTGCCGTGCAGGCTGTGCTCGCCAGCGGTGCCGTGGGCGAGGCGATGCACCTGGAGGCGCATTTCGACCGCTACCGCCCGCAGGTGCGTGCGCGCTGGCGCGAACAGGCCGGGCAGGGCACCGGCATCTGGTTTGATCTTGGCCCGCATCTGATTGACCAGGCGTTGCTGCTGCTCGGCCTGCCTGACGCGGTGAGTGCCTCGTTTGCCCGGCAACGCCCCGGCGCGGAGACTGCCGATTGGGCACACGTGGTGCTCCACCACGGCGAGCGCCGCGCCATCCTGCACGCCAGCATGCTGGTGACCGGCGGCGCACCGCGCTGGATCTTGCATGGCACGCGCGGCTCGTTCATCAAACGCCGCATGGATCAGCAGGAGGCGCAGTTGCTTGCCGGCATGACGCCCGGCGCGCAAGGCTGGGGCGCGGATGACGATGCGGGCAGTCTCATCGATGGCGCAACGTCATCGGCAAGCGATGTCGCCACACCTGCCGGCGATCAGCGCGCGTACTACGCCGCCGTGCGCGATGCCATCCTCGGACAACGCCCCAATCCAGTTCCTCCGGTGCAGGCATTGGCGGTGATGGCGGTGCTCGAAGCCGCCATCGCAGCGGCCGAGACGGGCACAGCGGTTGTGCCGGACCTGACCGATACCGAGCGTGCCGATTGGCTTGCCGTGCGGGAGTCCACCTCGTGAACGGCGTCGTCATTCTCTTGTTGGTGGCGGGCGGCCTGCTCGCCGTGGTGGCGCTGGTGCAGATGCTGGCGTCGCGGCTGACGCTGCCCGAATCGACGCTGCTGGCGCTGGCGGGTATCGGCATCGGCGGTGCGTATGTGGGCTTGCAGAACACGGCGCCCGCATTTGCGACGACCTTCTTTGCGCCGCTCATTGATCCAAGCTGGCCGGCCGAGGCTTATCTGTGGCTGTTCCTGCCGCCGCTGCTGTTTCAGGCGGCGTTGTCGGTGGATGTGCGCAGCATGGCGCCGGATGCCGCGCCCATCCTCATGCTCGCCATCGTGGCGGTGGTCGTGGCCACGGGCGTCATCGGTTTGGCAGCGGCGGCCGTCACGCCGTTTGGCATCGTCACGTGCCTGCTGCTGGGGGCAATGATTGCCACCACCGACCCGTCCGCCGTGATTGCCGTGTTTCGCGATGTGGGCGCACCGGCGCGGCTGATCCGGCTGGTGGAAGGCGAGGCGTTGCTCAACGACGCAGCGGCCATTGCCATCATGGGCGTGCTGTTGGCCATGCTCACGGGCCACGGCACCGATGCGACGGTCAGCGGTGGCTTGCGTGAACTGGCCAAGGCATTTGGCGGCGGTGTGCTCTTTGGCCTGATTGCCGGACGCATTGCCGCGTTTCTGCTGCCCGCGCTGCGCGGCATTGCACAGGCAGAAGCCGCGTGGACGCTTGCCTTACCGTATCCGCTATACCTCGTGGCAGAAAACGTGCTCGATGTATCGGGTGTGGTTTCGGTGGTGTGCGCAGGGCTGGTGATTGGCGCGCTAGGGCGCACGCGCCTCACGCCGCGCAACTGGTCTCACCTGCAGTTGATCTGGGAACAGATTGCCGCGCTGGCGGGGGCCGTGGTCTTCCTGTTGGCTGCGGTACGCGTGCCGCAACTGCTGCATGGTGTGGTCTGGAAAGACGCGCTGTGGCTGGCAGTGGTGGTTGTGGCGGCTCTGGCGGCACGCCTGGCTGTGCTGTTTGGTCTGCTGCCGGTGCTGGCGTGGTTCAAGCTGTCCGCACCAGTCAGTCATGCCTACAAGCTGGCGATTGCATGGGGCGGCCTGCGCGGTGCCGTCACCTTGGTGCTGGCCTTGGGCGTGGCCGAGAACCACGCCGTACACGCGGCCGACCGGCATTTCGTCACCATTCTCGCCACGGGTTTCGTGCTGGTGAGCGTGCTTTTCAACGGTGCGACGCTGCGCTGGGTCATGCACCAGCTCGGGCTCGATCAGCTCTCGCCGCAGGAGCAGGCGCTGCAGCGGCAGGCACTGAACATGTCGACGGAAGAAGTGGAGGCGATCATGCGCCGCATTGGCGGGCACTTCCACTTTGCGGCGGGAGCGGCGGACCAGGCGGCGGCTGCGTATCGGCTGGAAGTGGCAGCCGGCGCTGCAGAGCTGAACCTGGAGGATGCCTTGTCCGAGCGCGATCAACTCACCATCGGCCTGGTGTCATTGGCCACGCGCGAGCGCGAGTTGATTCCCGAATACGGCAACGGCCTGATCTCCATCCGCAACCTCGACGCGATGATGCGCAACACCGCCGACATGATCGACGCAGCACGCGCCGAAGGCCGCGTTGGCTACAAGCGCGCATCGCGCCGGATTCTTGCCAAGAGCTTCGGTTTTCGTGCTGCGATTTGGCTGCACCGCTTGATGCATATCGATCGGCCGCTCGCCAACGCGTTGGCCGACCGCTATGAGCTGCTGGTCTGCCGCCAGACCGTGCTGGAACGCCTGCGTGCTTACAACCGTCTGTCATTGCAGCCCGTGCTGGGCGAGCGCATGGCCGATCTGCTCGACGGTGTGCTGATCGCGCGGATCGAAGCGGCAGAAGAGGGCCTGGCCGAGCTGCGTGAGAAATTTGGCGACTACAGCGCTGCGCTTGAAAAGCGCCTGTTGCTGCTGTTCGCGCTGCACATCGGCCAAAGCAAGATCGACACCATGCTGGCCGAAACGGTGATCTCGAAAGAGGTCTACAAGCAGATCAGCGGTGTGATCCGCCGGGCGTGGTCGGCCGCGCTGCCGCGGCCGCCGTTGGGGGTGTCGTTGCGGACGCTGCGCGCGCAGCAGGCAGATGCGTCGCAGCCGCCCGGGTAACGCGCCTTAAAGCCGCTTGCTGCGCCGCTCGGCGTGCGGGTGGCGGTGGATGTCGTGCGTGACAAAGCCGGACTCATCATCCGGCATCGCCAGCCACTCGGGGTGCGAAAGCGATTCGCGGATGTCCGTCAGACCGGATCCCCAGTGGTCGCGCATGGTGGACGGCCCGAACTGGATGTCCTTGCCCGGCCCTTCGTGTTCCTTGGCTGCGTAGATTAGGTGGATCACGTTGTAGCGCTTGGAGCAGGCCAGTTCCTGCGCATGCTTGTACCACTGCGTGCGCTCGAATTCCTTCTCCGGTAGATGCTCCAGCAGCTTGCGCACCAGCCGGCGCGTCGATTGCGAACGCTCCATCCAGTCGGTGATGAGCCGGGTGCGGCTGGAGTACTGCAGATCTTTCTGGCGGCTGGCGACACCGATCATGGTGTTGGGCACCGGGCCCAGCGCGCTCCACAGGTCCACCTGGAACACCAGCGTGTCACGGCGCGGCTGGGCGCCCAGCACGTACGACAGCGGCGTATTGGAGACGACACCGCCGTCCCAGTAGTAGTCGCCGTCGATCAGCACGGGTGGGAAGCCCGGAGGCAGCGCGCCTGAGGCCATGAAGTGTTCGGCGCGCAGGCGGCGCTCGGTATTGTCGAACGCCTCAAGGTTGCCGGTGCGCACGTTCACGGCACCCACCGATACACGGATGCCGCCATCGTTGATGCGGTCAAAATCGCATAGGCGCTCGAGCGTGGCCTTCAGCGGTGTCGTGTCGTAGTAGCTGGCGTCGAGCGGGTCCATTTCATTGGCCGGCAGCGGCGCGGGAAAGCGCGGCGTGAAGAAGCCACGCTGACCCTCGACGAGGGTGTTGGCCGCCTGCATGGCGGTCAGCCACTTGCGCATATGAACATGGCCGTCAAACCAGGCGTTCTCCAGGATGTCCGGCAGCGGTGGCGAGAAGCTCGGCTGCGTGATGATCTGCCAGAACTCGCGCAGCTTTGCCAACCGATGCTCAGGCGCGTTGCCCGCGATGATGGCCGTGTTCAGCGCCCCGATGGAGATGCCCGCAATCCAGCTCGGCATGATGCCGGCCGCGTCCAGCCCCTCGAACACGCCGGCCTGGTACGAGCCGAGCGCGCCGCCGCCCTGCAGCACCAGCGCGATGTTTTCGTAAGGCGGCAGCGCGATGCGCGGCGGCGAGCTGCCGGCGGCTTCTGCCACTGCGTCAGGACTGTTGGACTTGGCGCGGCTGGCCGCCACGCGTAGCTTGGGTGCGGGCATGTCTTCTCCAGTCTTATTGCATGAACCAGCCGTGGCTGACCACGAACGACTGGCCAGTCAGCGCCGCGCTCGGGAAGGTGGCCAGGAAGCGCACCGTTTCGGCCACGTCTTCCACGGTGGTGAACACGCCGTCCACCGTATCACCCAGCATGACCTTCTTGACGACCTCTTCCTCGCTGATGCCGAGTTCCTTGGCCTGCTCGGGAATCTGCTTTTCCACCAGCGGCGTGCGCACAAAGCCCGGGCACACCACGTGCGAGCGCACGTTATGCGCCGCGCCTTCCTTGGCCAGCACCTTGTTCAGCCCCAGCAGCGCATGCTTGGCGGCCACGTACGCCGACTTGAGCGGCGAGCCCTCGTGTGAGTGCACCGAACCCATGTAGATCACCACACCGCCGCGGTCGTCCTTGTACATGTGCCGCAGCGCTGCGCGCGTGGTCAGGAAGGCGCCGTCGACGTGGATGGCCTGCATCTTCTTCCAGTCGGCAAACGAGTAGCTCACGAACGGGTTGACGATCTGGATGCCGGCGTTGGAGATGAGGATGTCGACCGAGCCCAGCTCTTCCGCCACGCGGTCGATGCCGCTGTCGACGGCTTGTTCATCGGTCACGTCCATGCGCAGGCCGATGGCTTTGCCGCCTGCATCGGTAATTTCCTTGGCGACGGCCTTTGCACCGTCTTCGTTCAGATCAACGATGGCGATGGCGGCGCCCGAGTTGGCGAGCGTCAAGGCGATTTGCTTGCCGATGCCGCTGGCGGCACCCGTGACGACTGCGACTTTGCCTTTCAAGTCAGACATGTTGTGTACTCCGTGAGGGTTGGGGGAAAGCGTGTTACTTGGCGAGATAGTCGAACACCACCTCACCCATACCGAGGGTCAGGTCTGCAATGATGTGCCGAGCTTCGACAATTTCCAGTACGGGCAGTTCGGCCACCGGTGCCAATGCGTGATGCGCGAGTTCCAGCGACGCGGGGCCGGTCCAGGCGCCTTTCATGTCGATGTCGACCATGTAGTTGCGCGACAGCTCGCAGATACGTGCGGTCTTGCCGTCCACGTGCGGGATGATCTTGAGCAGGTAGTTGGGCAACTCCAGCCGGCGCTTCTGCTCGGCCAGATCCAGTTCGCGGTGCTTGTAGCCCATCGTGCCCGTGGCGACGCGCACCGGGCCGTAGTCCAGCGTGCCGATCAGCGTGTCCTTGTCGGTTTCAAGCTTCGGGCTGGCGAGTTTCTTCGGGAAGCCCCACATCTCGCGGCCGCCGGCCAGGGGCGGGTGGTCGTCCAGGTACATCGCCAGCGTGTAGGTGCCGGGCTTGCCCTCGTAGGTGACGGGGATGACCTGGCCGCTCTCGGTGTAGTCGCCAAAGCCGGTGGAGTCGGCCATGCGGATGAACTCATAGGCGACCAGCGGCTCGGGCACTTCCAGCGGCTCCGGCACCATGGCGCGCAGCTTGGCCGGGTCGGTGCGGTACGTGATGATGAAGAACTCACGATGAATGAAGCGATACGGGCCAGGCGGGTAGGCGGGGCTTGTGATCGGCATCGCGAACGCGGTTTCGCGGATGGTCTTGATATCCATGGCACTCCTTGTGCGGTGAGGGATCGAGGAGGGAGGGGTTCTGGACAGCGGGAAGAGCAAGAAATCTGCCGGCCTTGGAATTGGGTCGTGTAAGGCACGACACGTCTGGAACACGATAGACAAAGCCCGACGGTGGTGCGCGTGCCGGCACGCAGCTGACGCACAAGCCGATGCTGCCGGGCTTATGTGACAGGATGGTCAAACTGTCACATGCGGCTGAGGGTGACTGATTCTGCGAGCGTTTTCCGGCGTCGATTCATGTAATTGCATAGGCAATAATCGTAGCCAGAAGCCGCATGGATAGGGGGAATCCGCAACCTTAGTTGACGGGCGCAATGCGTTGTTGCACTGGCTTGAAAGGCGTTATTGCTGGGCAAGGAATGCCCACAGCGCGGGCTCGGCGGAGTACGCCACGTTAAAGCGCAGCCATGGGTCGACTGTCTCGTCGGTGCGGAAATACTGGCCTGGTGCCAGCCAGATGTTGTGCCTGATGGCCTGGTCGGCCAGCGCGGAGGCATTCGGGTGGCCTGGCAGGCGTGCCCACAGGAAGAGGCCGCGCCCCGGCGTGTCGAACGCGACGGCGCCGTGCGTGCGCATGAGTGTTTCCGCATCGGCATGCGCCTTTGCCAGGCGCGCGGTCAGTCGTGCCACGTGTTCCGCGTAGACGGGCCGGGTAACGAATGCGTGCACGATGCGCTCGGTGATTTCCGACGAGGTGAGGGCGACGGCCATTTTGGTGCGCGCCAGTTCGCGTGCGATGGCCGCATCGGCCACCACGTAGCCCGCGCGCAATGACGGCGAGATCGTCTTGGAGAAGCCGCTCACATACAGCGTACGGCGCAGGCCATCTAGCGCGGCCAGCATGGGTGCGGCGGGGTCGGCCAGTTCGCGGTGCAGGTCGTCTTCGACGATCCACAGGCCGTGCTGCTCTGCCAGTTGCAGTACGCGGTAGGCGTTCTGCGCAGTCATCGATGTACCAGTCGGGTTTTGCAGGACGGAGCTGGTGAAGAGCGCACGCGGGCGCTCGGCATCGTCGGTGCGCAGGATGGCTTCCAATGCGGTGGTGTCCAACCCGTCTGGCGTGCGGGGTACGCCCACCACGCGCAGGCCGGCCAGCTTGAGCACCTGGAGCACATTGCAGTAGCCCGGTTCATCCACAGCCACCACGTCACCGGCCTTGAACAAGGTGCGCACGATCAGGTCCAGCGCCTGTGTGGCTCCGCTGGTCAGCAGGACCTGGGAACGCTCGACTGGCAACCCGCGCAGCGTGAGCGATTCCGCCACGGTTTCGCCCAACGGTGCATAGCCCCAAGGGTGCCCATAGCCCGCCACACGCAGCGCAGAGACACGGCTCACCGCGCGCATCGCCTCCTGCACACCGCGCTCATCCAGCCAATCGTTCGGCAACCAGCCGCAGCCGGGTTTGATGGCGATGGAGCGGTCGGCAAACACGTCCGATAACAGCCAGGCCGCATTGAGCTTGGGTGGCTCCCATCGCGGCGCGACGGGCGCGGGCTGTGCAGGCGCGCGCGCGGCCACCAGATACCCGGAGCGCGGCCGTGCCACGATGGCCCCCAGCGCGGCCAGCCGCGTGTAGGCCTCGGCCACGGTGAACGTGCTGACGTCGTGCGCCTGAGCAAGCTTGCGCACCGAGGGCAGCCGTGTGCCCGGCGGCAGGCTGCGGTTTTCGACGGCGGTACGAATGCCTTGGACTATCTGATCGACCAACGTACGCTGGGGATGATGGAGATCGAGTTCGAGGTGTTCGAGTGGCATGTTGCGATGCGGCATGTGACGGTATGAGCGCGGCGCGCACCTATACAGTTTCGTACAGAACCGTCATCTGTGCATGTCCGCAGTGCGTTTGGCTCTGTACAGTTTGCTCGAACCGTTGATTTGCTTGCCTGATTTTCTTTCGGAGACACCGATGAAACCCGCACCGCACCCGCTGGAAACGACTGACCTGTCCTACTTCTGGATGCCGTTTACGGCCAACCGCCAGTACAAGGCCGCGCCGCGCCTGCTCACATCGGCACAAGGCATGTATTACCGCGACGCCGATGGCCGCGAGGTGCTGGACGGTACGGCCGGCCTGTGGTGCGTCAACGCCGGCCACAGCCGCAAGGAAATCGTCGACGCCATCACCGCGCAGGCCAGCACGCTGGATTTCGCGCCCACCTTCCAGATGGGCCACCCAATGGCTTTTCGCGCGGCCGAGAAAGTGGCCGAGCTGATGCCGGAAGGGCTGAACCGCATCTTCTTCGTCAACTCTGGTTCGGAGGCGGTGGACACCGCGCTCAAGATTGCGCTGGCCTACCACCGCGCGCGTGGGGAGGGGCAGCGCACCCGTCTGATTGGCCGTGAGCGCGGCTATCACGGCGTGGGCTTCGGCGGTATTTCCGTGGGCGGTATCTCGCCGAACCGCAAGGCGTTCTCGGGTAACCTGATCCCAGGCGTCGACCACCTGCCGCACACGCATGCACCTGAGCACAACGCGTTCTCCAAGGGCCAGCCGGCATGGGGCGAGCACTTGGCCGATGAGCTGGAGCGCCTCGTCACGCTGCACGATGCGTCGACCATTGCCGCCGTCATTGTCGAGCCGCTGGCCGGCTCCACGGGCGTGCTGGTGCCGCCCAAGGGATACCTGCAACGCCTGCGTGCGCTGTGTGACAAGCACGGCATCCTGCTGATCTTCGACGAGGTCATCACCGGGTTTGGCCGCCTGGGCGCCGCCACGGCCGCAGAGTTCTTTGGCGTGACGCCGGATCTGCTGACGATGGCCAAGGGTATCAACAACGCCGCCGTGCCAATGGGCGCCGTGGCCGTACGCCAGTCGCTGCATGACACCATCATTGACGCCGGCGCGCCGGGCGCCATCGAGCTGTTCCACGGCTATACGTATTCCGCGCACCCGCTCGCTGCTGCCGCTGCGGTTGCTGCCATCGACCTGTATCGCAGCGAGGGTTTGTTCGAGCGTGCTCGCGCGCTGTCGCCGGCATTTGAAGCCGCGGCGCATTCGGTCAAGGGCGCGCCGCATGTGAAGGACATCCGCAACCTGGGGCTGGTGGCCGGCATCGAACTGGAATCGCGGCCGGGTGCCATCGGCGCACGCGCGTACGAAGTCTTCCTGAAATGCCTGGAGCGTGGCGTGCTGGTGCGCTACACCGGCGACATCCTGGCGTTCTCGCCGCCGCTCATCATCGACGAGGCGCAGATCGCGCGCATCTTCGACACCGTCCGTACCGTTCTGCAAGAGGTAGCTTGAGATGAACCGACCGATTGATCCCGCCGTCACCGAATCCGTGGTCAGCCACTACATCGGCGGACAGCGCTATGCCGGCGCAGGCACACGCGGTGCCGATGTATTCAACCCCGCCACCGGCGCCGTGAGCGCGCAGGTACTGCTGGGTGGTCAGGCCGAAGTGGCCGCCGCCGTTGCGGCTGCACACGCCGCCGCGCCCGCCTGGGCCGAGACCTCACCGCTCAAGCGCTCGCGCGTTCTGTTCAAGTTCAAGGAACTGCTCGACCAGAATCACGATGCCCTGGCCGCGGCCATCACCCGCGAACACGGCAAGGTGTTCTCCGATGCCAAGGGCGAAGTCACGCGCGGCATCGAGGTGGTGGAGTTCGCCTGCGGCATTCCGAACCTGCTCAAGACCGAGTTCACCGACAACATCGGCGGCGGCATCGACAACTGGAATCTGCGCCAGCCGCTGGGCGTGGTGGCCGGTATCACGCCGTTCAACTTCCCGTTCATGGTGCCGATGTGGATGGCACCCGTGGCGCTGGCCTGCGGCAACACGTTCATCCTCAAGCCGAGCGAACGTGACCCGAGCCCGAGCCTGATGATTGCCGACCTGCTCAAGCAGGCCGGCCTGCCCGACGGCGTGTTCAATGTCGTGCAAGGCGGCAAGGATGCGGTCGATGCGCTGCTGGCGCATCCGGACGTGCAGGCGCTGTCCTTCGTCGGCAGCACGCCCATCGCCGAGTACATCTATACCGAAGGTACGAAGCACGGCAAGCGCGTCCAGGCCCTGGGCGGCGCAAAGAACCACTTGGTGGTCATGCCCGATGCAGATCTCGATCAGGCGGTGGATGCGCTGATCGGCGCCGGCTACGGCTCGGCCGGCGAGCGCTGCATGGCGATCTCCGTGGCCGTGGCGGTGGGCGACGTCGCTGACAAGCTTGTGCCGCGCCTGGCCGAACGTGCTCGTGCACTGAAGATCGGCAACGGCATGGAGGCCGACAGCGAAATGGGTCCGCTCGTCACGGCGGCGCATAAGGCCAAGGTGGAAGGCTATATCGCCAAGGGCGTGGAAGAGGGTGCCAAGCTGGTGGTGGATGGTCGTGGCCACACGGTGGATGGCCATGAACAAGGCTTCTTTACCGGCGGCACGCTGTTCGACCACGTCAAGCCTGGCATGACGATCTACAAGGAAGAGATCTTTGGTCCGGTGCTGTCGGTGGTGCGTGTGCACGATTTTGCCGAAGCCGTTGACCTGATCAATGCGCACGAGTTCGGCAATGGGGTGTCGTGCTACACCAGCGATGGCGGCGTGGCGCGTGCATTTGCGCGGCAGATCCAGGTGGGCATGGTCGGTATCAACGTGCCCATTCCGGTGCCGATGGCCTGGCACAGCTTTGGCGGCTGGAAGCGCTCGCTGTTTGGCGATCACCACGCCTACGGCGAAGAGGGTGTGCGTTTTTACACACGCTACAAGAGCGTGATGCAACGCTGGCCGGATTCGATTGCCAAGGGTGCCGAGTTCGTCATGCCTACGGCCAAGTAAGCGTCGTACGCAGCAAAGAAGAGGGAGGCGATGCCTCCCTTTTTTCCTTGAGCGTGCGGTTGGTCAACCGCGCCGTCATATTGGTTTGATATTCACCGCGATCGGCTCGCCATCGGGGCCAATCTCGATATCGAAACTCACGCGCTGACCCTCATGGAAAGCAGGTGTGCGTGAAAACTGGATCTCCGAATCCCGAATAAAACGCGGGGCAGCGTGCATTTCTGCAGCTGCCCCGGCGGGCGGATCATATTGAACGGCGTTATCTTCAATTCGGCTGGCCATTGCATTCTCCCGAGAGGGACTTCGTCAAACCGGAGCGCTGTTTCCAGCAACCCTTCGACCGCTTGATGGCAAACACGTACTGAACAACCCTTACAACTGACTTCTAGGGGCTTTTGACC
Organism: Ralstonia insidiosa; assembly: GCF_008801405.1. Lineage (NCBI taxonomy): Bacteria > Pseudomonadati > Pseudomonadota > Betaproteobacteria > Burkholderiales > Burkholderiaceae > Ralstonia > Ralstonia insidiosa. The sequence goes on from NZ_VZPV01000005.1 coordinate 90,805, forward strand.
GGCGCGCCGCCTGCCCGGAAGGATGGCGCGCCGTCCTGCAATCGCAATGACGATCTTGGCGGTGCCTGTGCCCCGGCCTTCGACTTACTGCGGCACGATATTCGACGCCTGCTTACCCTTCGGGCCTTGCGTGACGTCAAACGATACCTTTTGACCTTCCTTCAGGCTTTTGAAGCCCGCCGCATTGATCGCAGAGAAATGCGCGAAAAGGTCCTCACCGCCGTCATCCGGGGTAATGAAGCCGAAGCCCTTTGCGTCGTTGAACCACTTAACAGTACCAGTAGCCATGATCTTGAGTCGTAAAGTTGAGAAATCGATCGGCCGCCGGCCAAGAGAAACATAGCAGGCAGACCCGGCCAAACCGGCCAAACGATCGTTTGGTGAATATATGCTTGGCGCGTCTCCTCGTCAAAGTCTGTTTTTTTCATTTCTCTTGTTTAGATCAAGCATAGGCGATGCCTACTGGGCACATCAGGGTCCGGGCGTTCTTGCCATCGGTGCAAACACTCGCACAAAACCGAGTGTTTTCACCTAAGCTTTAGTGGCTTCTGCCGCACTCCAAAGCCGCGCCAGGCGTGGGCGGCATGGCAGATCGTGCACGAAAATTGCGCGTGCTCCCGCCGTTCCAGTCGCAGGCAACCATGACGACAGCCACCGCCAGCACAATCAGAAAAAAACCCGCGTTGATGGCCACCATGGTGGGCGCAATCGGTGTGGTCTTCGGGGACATCGGCACCAGCCCCTTGTATGCACTAAAGGAATGCTTCAACCCCGAGCATGGGGTTCCGTTCTCGGACCAGACCGTTTTCGGCATCCTGTCGATGCTGCTCTGGGCGATGACGCTGGTGGTCTCCATCAAATACGTGGTGTTCGTCATGCGCGCCGACAACAACGGCGAGGGCGGCATTCTTGCATTGACAGCGCTGGCCATGCGCGCCAGCGGCGGCAGCGCCCGGTTCACCCGCACGCTCATGATGCTCGGCCTGTTGGGTGCCGCCATGTTCTACGGCGACGCGGTCATCACGCCAGCCATTTCGGTGCTTTCTGCCATTGAAGGCATGGAAATCATGGCGCCCGCGCTGCAGACGTGGGTGTTGCCGCTGGCGTTGGTGGTGCTGATTGGCTTGTTTCTGCTGCAGAAGCAGGGCACGCACGTGGTCGGACGCCTGTTCGGGCCGATCATGTTGATCTGGTTCGTGCTGCTTGGGCTGATCGGATTGGCGTCGGTGGTGAAGTCTCCGCAGGTGCTTGTGGCGTTGAGCCCCACGTATGCGCTCGAATTTGCGTTCCGGCACACCATCCTGGCGTTCATCGTGTTTGGCTCGGTGTTCCTGGCATTGACCGGCGCAGAAGCGCTCTATGCTGACATGGGCCACTTTGGTGCACGGCCGATCCGCTTTGCCTGGTTCTACATCGCCATGCCTTGCCTGTTGCTGAATTACTTCGGGCAAGGGGCATTACTGCTGCGCGAGCCTTCCGCCGTGCAGAACCCCTTCTTCCTGTTGATGCCGAACTGGGCCGTCGGGCCGATGGTGGTGCTGGCGACAGCCGCCACCGTGATCGCATCGCAGGCGGTCATCTCCGGTGCGTTCTCGATGACGGCGCAGGCCGTGCACTTGGGCTATGCGCCACGCATGAAGATTCTCTACACGTCGGATGTGGAAATCGGCCAGATCTATGTGCCGGTCGTGAACTACATCCTGCTGTTGCTGGTGGTGGCCGTGGTGTTGGCCTTCGGCAAGTCCGATAACCTGGCCGCGGCTTACGGCATTGCCGTGACGACCACCATGCTGCTGACCACGGGCCTGGTGACCGTGGTCATGCACAATGCGTGGAAGTGGAGCCTGCCCGTGGTGGCCAGCCTCGGCGCCGTGTTTCTGGCGGTGGACCTGTCGTTCTTCAGCGCCAACCTGCTCAAGATCGCGGCAGGTGGCTGGTTCCCGCTGCTACTGGGTGGCCTGATCTTCTTCCTGATGGTGACGTGGCACACGGGCACGCAGTTGCTCAAGGCGCGCAACGTGGAGGGCGGCATTCCGCTTGAGCCTTTCATGGAAGGGCTGTTGCGCCATCCCCCATATCGGGTGGACGGTACGGCGGTGTACCTCACGCCGAGCATCGAGTTCGTGCCGCTGGCGTTGTTGCACAACCTCAAGCACAACCACGTGCTGCACAAGCGCGTGCTGTTCATTCACTTCCGTACGCTGGCTGTGCCTTATGTGGAGCCCGCCAAGCGGATGGTGCTCAAGACCATCGGCGAAGACATCTACACCGCAGTGGTGGACTTCGGCTTCAAGGAAACCCCCGCTGTCGACGACATCGTCAAGAACGTGGGCCAGCGCTTGAATATCGTCTTTGAGGATATGGAAACATCGTTCTTCATTACTCGTGCCACGGTGGTGCCGTCACCGCTGCCCGGCATGGCGATGTGGCGCGAATCGCTGTTTGCCTGGATGCAGCACAACAGTGCCAAACCGTCGGATTTCTTCCGGATTCCAGCCAACCGGTTGGTTGAGTTGGGGAGCAAGGTGGAGATCTAGTCCGCGCCCGCGTTCTACGCGAATCGGGTTGCGCTGTCGCCCCGGCAGAACGCCAGCAGCATCAGGTTGCCCGCCTTGGCATGCTGGATCGCGAGTGACGACGGCGCGGAGATCGTCGCCAGCAGCGGTACCTCCATCTGCACGCATTTGCGCGCCAGCTCGAAGCTCGCGCGGCTGGTCATGACGATGAAACCGTCGGTCGGGCGGATGCCGAGCCGGGTCAGCCGGCCGATCAGTTTGTCCAGTGCGTTGTGGCGACCGACGTCTTCCAGTACATGCAGTGGTGCATTGCCATCTGCAGGCACCCAGCCTGCCGCATGCAGGCCGCCGGTGAGCGCGTTGGCGGGTTGATGTACGGTCATTGCCTGCATGGCGTCGAGCACCTGTGCGTCGGCAAGTGATGCCATCCACGTTGGCTGTGCAAGGGGTATCGGCGAAGCTTCAAAGGTCTGCAGGCTCTCGATGCCACACAGGCCGCAGCCCGTCGGGCCAGCCAATGCGCGGCGTCGTTCCTTCAAGCGGACGAAGCAGTGCGAGGCGATTTCGGTGTGGATCTCGATGCCATGCACGTGCGTTTCGACATCGGCGCCGCGCCAGTCAGCACGGCTGTCGATGATGCCCTCGGACAGCGCAAAGCCCAGTGCAAAGTCTTCCAGATCAGCGGGCGAGGCCATCATCACGGCGTGCGTGATGCCGTTGAAGATGAGCGCCACCGGTGTCTCATCTGCAACGGCGGTGGTGGTGTCTTCGTGTGCGCCAGCACGTGTGCGCCGCGTTGCTGACGTTGAGACGACGGGCAGGCCGGCTGGGTGGCGGGTGAGGGCGGTCATGCGGTGGTACTCGGTACAGCGCGGCCAGCATCGAGCAGCACGACCAGCCAGCGTGTGTCATCCATGGTGACGCGCAACAGGCCCGCATCGGCCAGCGGATGCAACGCGCGCAGCACGGTGCTGGCGCGTTCGCCTACGCGTTTGGTCAGCCAGGGTAGCGACACCGGTTTGCCGGGTTCGGTTTCGTGCAGTGCCGTCAACAGCGCAAGCTGCAGCGCAGACCACGCCGGTTCGTTCGACATCAGGCGTCGGCTGCAGCGGCAGCCTGCGCGTCGGCGGTGCGTTCTACCTGGCTTGGCACCAGCATCACCGGAATCGACTTGGACGTTGGCGTACGTGCCTGATCGGCCACGGAAGACAGCGGCACCAGCGGGTTGGTCTCCGGGTAGTACGCCGCAAGACAGCCGCGCGGAATGTCATACGCCACGAGGCGGAAGCCATCGGCGCGGCGCGTGGTGCCGTCTTCGGACAGCGTGATCATGTCGATCCACTCGCCGTCCTTCATGCGGATGGTGTGCAGGTCTTCCTTGTTGATGAAAACCACGCGGCGCTGGCCGAACACGCCGCGGTAGCGGTCATCCATGCCGTAGATGGTGGTGTTGTACTGGTCGTGCGAGCGCACCGTGGCCAGCGTGAAGACAGTGGCATCGGCATGGCGCTCGCGGGCGCGGTGGATGGGCGTATCGGTCGGGATACCGTGCGTGTGGAATTCCGCCTTGCCCGACGGCGTGTTCCAGACGCGCTCCGATGCGGTGTTGCGCAAGCGGAAGCCGCCCGGCACACGGATTTTCTCGTTGAAGCCGGCAAAGTCATCGAACACAGCTTCGATGCGATCGCGGATGCGGTCGTAGTCTTCGACCAGCCAGCGCCAGGGGATGGTGCTCTCGGGCAACGTCGCCTCGGCCAGCCGCGCCACGATGGCGGGCTCCGACAACAAGTGAGGCGAGGCCGGCGGATTGATGCCCGCCGACATGTGCACCATGCTCATCGAATCTTCCACCGTCACGCCTTGCGTGCCGCCGGCTTGCTGGTCCACTTCAGTCCGGCCCAGGCACGGCAGGATCAGCGCGGCCTTGCCGTGCACGATGTGGCTACGGTTGAGCTTGGTGGTCACGTGCACGGTCAGATCGCACTGGCGCAGGCCGGCCCACGTCGCAGCGGTGTCCGGCGTGGCCGCGGCAAAGTTGCCGCCCATGGCAAAGAACACGCGCCCCGCGCCGTTGCGCATCGCTTCGATGGCACCGACGGTGTCGTAGCCATGTTCGCGCGGCGTGTTGAAGCCAAACACCTTTTCCAGCCGATCCAGGAACGCCGGGGCGGGCTTCTCGTAGATGCCCATCGTCCGGTCGCCCTGCACGTTGCTGTGGCCGCGCACCGGGCATGCACCCGCGCCCGGGCGGCCGATGTTGCCGCGCAGGAGCAGGAGATTGACGATCATCTGGATCGTCGCGACGGAATGCTTGTGTTGCGTGATCCCCATGCCCCAGCAGGCGATCACGCTGCCGGCCTTGATGTAGGTATCGCCGGCCTGGCGGATTTCGTTTTCCGGCAGGCCCGATTCGGCTTCGATGGTCGCCCACGATTCGGCGCGTACATCGGCGGCAAACGCATCGAAGCCACCGGTGTGCTGGGCGATGAACGCGTGATCGATGATGGCGGGCTCACCGCGGCTGCGCGCCACGTCATCGCGCTCGATCACGTGTTTGATGATGCCCTTGACCGTTGCCAAATCACCGCCGATGCGGACCTGGTGGTACTCGGTGCTGATGCGCGTGGAGCCGAGCGTGAGCATCTCGAGCTTGCTTTGCGGATCGGCAAAGCGCTCCAGCCCGCGCTCACGCAGCGGGTTGAATGACACGATCTTCGCGCCGCGCTTGGACGCCTCGCGCAATTCACCCAGCATGCGCGGGTGGTTCGTCCCCGGGTTCTGGCCGAAGATGAAGATGGCATCAGCCTTGGTGAAATCGTCGAGCGTGACAGTGCCCTTGCCAACGCCGATGCTGCCCCGCATGCCTGTGCCGGAAGGCTCGTGGCACATGTTGGAGCAGTCGGGGAAATTGTTCGTGCCGTATGCGCGCACGAACAACTGGTAGAGGAAGGCCGCCTCATTGCTGGTGCGGCCAGAGGTGTAGAAGATCGCCTGGTTCGGATCGGGCAGTGCACGCAGGTGCTGTGCGACGAGCGCGAAGGCAGCATCCCATTCGATCGGGACGTATTTGTCGCTGACGGCGTCGTAGACCATCGGGTGCGTCAGGCGCCCCTGGTCTTCCAGCGCGTAGTCGGACCACTCGGCCAGTTCGCGCACGGTGTGTTGTGCGAAGAACTCCGGCGTGGTGCGGCGTGACGTGGCTTCAGCGGCCACGGCTTTTACGCCGTTCTCGCAAAACTCGAACGTGGAGGCGTGGTCACGATCGGGCCATGCGCAGCCGGGGCAATCGAAGCCATCGGGCTGGTTGGCGGACAGCATGGTCTTGGCGCCCTTGGCGGCGATGCCCTGCGACAGCAGTTGATGCGCAACGCTCTTGAGCGCGCCCCAGCCACCGGCCGGATGACGGTAAAACTCGATTTTCTGATGCTTCATGACGGCGCGGTGGCTTGATTTCAGGCGTTAAGAGAACAGAACAGCAGCTTTTTGGAGTGTAATCCAAACCCCCCAGCCCAACGGCAGGCCAACGGCTGCCCAGGCCAGCACCACAGCCACGGCCGAACCCGGATGTGCCGCCCATTCCAGTGACGTTTCCGGCGAAGCTACCGACGGCGTCGGATTCTTGGCGGCTGCTGCATGACGCAGCTCGTCGAGCTGCGCGTCGGTCATGAAGTGCTTCGCGTTCACCGGGCGCACCAGCAGGTTGCAGACAAAGCCCAGCACCAGCAGGCCGGCCAGGATCATCATCGTGATGTCGTACACGGCGGCACGTTCCACACCATGGGCAATCTGGTACTCACGCAGATAGTTCACCAGCACCGGGCCCAGGATGCCGGCCGTCGACCACGCGGTCAGCAGGCGGCCGTGGATGGCGCCCACCATTTGCGTGCCGAACATGTCAGCCAGGTAGGCCGGCACGGTGGCAAAGCCGCCGCCGTACATCGACAGGATCACGCAGAAGGCCAGCGCGAACAGCGCAATGTTGCCGGTGTGCGAAGTCCACGGAATCGATGCATAGAGCACGAAGCCCAGCACGAAGAAGATCGCGTAGGTCATCTTGCGGCCCAGGCGGTCCGACAGCGATGCCCAGAAGAAACGGCCACCGATGTTGAACAGGCTCAGCAGGCCCGTGAAGCCGGCTGCGATGGCGGCGATCTGGCCCTTCTGCGCAGCGGTCAGCTCAGTGAAGGCTGTGGTTACGCCGAGCAGCTTGCCGCCAAACACTTCCTGCAGCAGCGGTGAGGCCATGCCCAGCACGCCAATGCCGGCCGACACGTTCAGGCACAGCACGGCCCAGATCAGCCAGAACTGCGGCGTCTTCAGTGCCTCGTTCACGTGCACATGGCGCTGCGTGACCATGGCGTCCTTCGCCTTGGCCGGCGACGGCGTCCAGCCGGCCGGCTTCCAGCCAGTGGGCGGTACGCGATAACCCAGTGCGCCCGCCATCATGAACACGAAGTAGATGCCGGCCAGCACGATAAACGTTTGCGCGACACCCACGGAATCCGGCGTGGCAAACAGCTTCATCAGGCGGTCAGCCAGCGGCGCACCGATCATCGCGCCGCCGCCAAAGCCCATGATGGCCATGCCCGTGGCCATGCCACGCTTGTCCGGAAACCACTTGATCAGCGTCGATACGGGCGAGATGTAGCCCAGCCCCAGGCCAATGCCGCCGATCACACCGGAGCCGACCCACAGCAGCCAAAGCTGGTGCATCTGGATGCCGAGTGCCGAGATCAGCAGGCCGCCGCACCAGCACACCGCCGACACGACACCGGCCTTGCGCGGGCCGACGCGTTCCAGCCAGCCGCCCCACAACGCAGCAGACAGGCCGAGGAAGACGAAAAACAACGTGAACATCCAGCCCAGGCTGGAGATGCGCCAGTCGCAGGTGGTGGTGAACAGCTCGGCAATCAGCGAGACATCGGCGCCGCAGGTTTGCGGCTTGGCAATGCCCAGTGCACGCCCGAGCGGCAGCCAGAAAACGGAAAAGCCATAGGCCATGCCGATGCACAGATGGATGGCCAAGGCGGCAGGCGGAACCAGCCAGCGGTTGAACCCCACCGCGGCGATGGTGCGCTCGCGCGAAAAAAACGGATGCAGTACTGCTTCGGACATCGAAATCCCCCCGGATGCGGTGATGTGCCTGGTTGCTACGGTATGAAGTGAGTTGGCCGCACCAGTCATGGCTGGTACGTACCCGCCGGCCGCAGAGGGACTGCGCCGACGTTGCCCGCGAAGATAGTGATGCGCCCTGTTCTAAATCAATAGTTGTAGAAATCCGTTGTATTGCGGGATACGCAACATGCAGCCTAACCAAGTGATTTATGTGATCAAAAACATAAATAATCCTTAGGAATGGCTTTGCTGATGCCCGGCTTGTGCTTGACATCAAATCGGTTGGTGTTGTGGTTAGGAGCGCCAATACTGCAGTTGAAGACGGGCAGTGCCTGAGCAGCCGGACAACGGAGGTGGGGGATGACGATGCGTACAACGGATACGCCCGCGCAGCCGGAGCAGGCTGGGCTCGACACCCAGGCCTTGGGTGTCGGCGAATCCGTTGTGATGGGCGTAGCGGGCACCGCGCCCGCCTTCAGCATTGCCGCCACCACGGCCACGTTGATTGCCGCGGTGGGTGCGCTCGCGCCCGCAAGCCTGCTGTATTGCGGGCTGATCATGTTTGGTGTGACCTTTGCCTACCTGCACCTGAATCGCATCAACCCGCACGCAGGCGCGGCGTATGCCTGGGTGGGCGCCATCTTCAACCGCACGCTGGGCTTTTTTACCGGCTGGGCGCTGCTGGTGGCCTCTGGCGTGTTCATGGTGTCGGGCACGATCCCGGCGGCAACCGCCACGCTCACGCTGGTGGCACCGTCGCTGGCCGACCAGCCGGCCGTGGTCGCGCTGGTGGCTGCCGCGTGGCTGCTGGCGGTAAGCGCCGTCATCATCAAAGGCATCAAGCTGACGAGCTATTCGCAGGTCGCCATGACGGTGGTGGAGACCGTCATCCTGATTGCGCTGATTGCACTGGCGGTGTCGAAGTTCGGTGCGCACCCGGCGCATGCGCTGTCGTGGGCTTGGCTGTCACCGGGCGCATTCACGCCGCAGCTTTTCGCCACGGGCGCGCTCACGGCGTTGTTCTTCTTTTGGGGCTGGGACGTGACCGTCAACCTGACGGAAGAAACACGCGACGCCAATCACGCACCGGGCCGCGGCGCGCTGTGGGCCATGGTGATCGTGCTCGCGCTGTTCATGGGTTTTGCCGCCGTGATCCTGCTCGTGTTGAACGATGCGGAGATCGAGCAATCCAGCACCAACGTCATCTTTGCCGTGGCCGACAAGCTGTTGCCGCGCCCGTGGAGCTACGTGGCCGTGGTGGCCGTCATGCTCAGCACGATCGGCACGCTGGAGACCTCCATCCTGCAGTTCACGCGCACGCTCTACGCCAAGGGGCGCGACGGCATGCTGCACGCCCGCTATGCCAGGCTGCACAAGACCTGGCACACGCCGTGGATGGCCACGGCTGTGATCACCACGATTGGGCTGGTGCTGCTGTTTGGCGCGTCGTTCTTTCCAAGCATCAACGCGATCATCAAGGATTCGGTCAATGCCATCGGCTTTCAGGTGGCGTTCTACTACGGGCTGGCCGGCTTTGCCTGTGCGTGGCACTACCGGCGCGATGCGCTGCGCTCGGTGTTCGATGCGGTGTTTCTGGTGCTGTGGCCGCTGGGCAGTGCGCTGTTCTTGTGGTTCATTGCGGCCTACAGCGTACCGACGTTCGATTGGGCGACCAACCTGATTGGCCTGGGCGGCATTGCGATCGGTGTCGTGCCGCTGCTACTCAATCGGAGGCTGGCCGAGCGCAATGGGCGGCTGGCTGGCAACCCTTAGCCGGCGGTTGCCGAGTCCGGCCAGGCGCAGCGGCTGATCTGCTGGCGGAACGCATCTGCCAGCGCGTACAGGTGCGTGAAGTTCAACCGCATCTCCGCCGCGCGCTCGTGATATGGCCCGACGCTTTGCGCAATGCGCTCAATGGCACGTGCGGCATCACCGATGGCCACATGCCCCAGCATACGGGACGAGCCCACGATCCTATGCGAGGCTTCGATGATCTGCGCATCCACACCGTTGCGCAGGGCCTGATCGAGGTTGGCGAGGTCCTGTTCGACCGTCTCGGTAAACAAGTCGACGATAAAGCGCCACTGCTGCAGGTCGAGGCCGAACAGCTCGGTCAGCGTGCAGATGACCTGGGGAGGAAGCAGGCCGGCGATGATGGCGTGACTGGCCTCGTCGGAGGCGGGGGCTGCGGGCGTGTCGCGGAAGGGCTGCATGGGGTGGCGCGTGGATTTGGACTCGAACCACACTTTGCGTGCCGGGCCTGCCTGCAGCAATGAGATTCGTCCGATTTGGAGGCGCGCCAAGTACGAACGTGCAGGCCCAAAAAACAAATCGGGCGTACCGCTTGTGAGGCGATACGCCCGACCGGGCTGTGCGCGCTTGAGGCTCAGGGCAGCATGGCAGCAGTCGGCGTGACGTCCGGCTCGCGCGGCGGCGTGCCGCGATTGCGGTGCGCCCACGTGAACACCACCGGCAGCACCAGCAGCGTGAGGATCGTCGTCGTCACCATGCCGCCGACGATCACCAGCGCCAGCGGGCGCTGCGCCTCAGAGCCGATGCTGTGCGACAGCGCCGCCGGCAACAGACCGAGGCCTGCCAGCATGGCCGTCATGATGACCGGGCGCAGGCGCAGCGCGGCACCCTCTACCGTCGCTTCATGCAGGTTCTCGGAGTGCGCCAGGCGGTTGACGTACGAGATCAGAATCACCCCGTCCTGAATGGCGATCCCGAACAGCGACAGGAAGCCGATACCCGCCGAGATCGACAGCGTCTCGTTGGCGATATGCAGCGCCAGCAACCCGCCGATGGCCGCAAACGGCACGTTCAGCACCACCATCAGCGCGTCCTTGAAGTTGCCGAACGTGCTGTAGAGCAGCAGGAAGATCACCAGGATCGTCAGCGGCACGATCACCATCAGCTTGCCCTGGGCGACCTTCATCTCGTTGAACTGGCCGTCCCATTTGACGGTGTAGCCCTCAGGCAGCTTGACGTTGTTGCCCACCATGCGCTGCGCCTCGTCCACTGCGCTGCCGAGGTCGCGCCCACGCACCCCGAACTTGATGGCGATGTAGCGCTTGCCTTCTTCGCGGTAGATGAAGAACGGGCCGTCGGTCATCTGCACCTTGGCGATCATCGACAGCGGGATGTGCTGGCCGTCCGGCGTGTCGATCAACAGCTCGCGGATGGCGTCATACGACGCACGCGACTGCTGGTTCAGGCGCACTGCCAGGCCGAACGATTTCTCGCCTTCCAGGATCTGCGTGACCGGCGAGCCGCCGATGGCGTACTGCACGAGATTCTGCACGTCGCTCACGTTGATGTTGAAGCGCGCGGCGGCCTGGCGATCAATGGAGACGTTCAGCGTCGGCTGACCCAGTTCGCGGAAGATGCCCACGTCCACCAGACCCTGCACCTTCTTGAGCTGCGTCTGGATTTCGGTGGCCTTGGCTTCAAGCATGTCGAGGTCGTTGCCGAACAGCTTGACCGAGTTCTCGCCCTTCACGCCCGAGAGCGCCTCATCCACGTTGTCCTGGATGTACTGCGAGAAGTTGTATTCGATGCCCGGAATCTTCTCCAGATGCTTGGCCAGACGCTCGACCAGATGCGCCTTGGTTACACCGGGGCCCCATTTGTCGGGCGACGAGAAGTACAGGCCGTACTCCTGGTTGAACACACCGGTGGAGTCGGTGCCGTCATCCGGCCGGCCGATCTGTACCGAGACCTTCTCAATTTCCGGTTGCTTGCCGAAGTACGTGCGCAGGTCGTTGGCGACCGAGGCGGAGTAGTTCAGGTCCACCGTGTTCGGCAGCGTGATGCGCAGCCAGAGGTTGTTCTCTTCCAGTGTCGGCAAGAATTCCGTGCCCAGGAAGCTGGCGCTGTACAGCGTCAGGCCCAGTGCGGCGAGGGCAGCGGCAAACACCGTCTTGGGGCGTGCGATGAGGCGGTGCAAGAGCGGCTTGTACCAGCGCAGGATCGCGCCCACAAAGGCCGGCGAATGCGGATGCAGCGACTTGCCGAACACGAACGACGTGGCGGCCGGCACGAAGGTCAGGCTCAGCACGATCGAGGCCATCAGCGCAAAGCCCATCGTGAACGCCATCGGCTTGAAGATGATGCCTTCCACACCGCCGATGAAGAACAGCGGCGAATACGCCACGATGATGATGCCCGTGGAGAAGATCATCGCGCGCTGCACTTCGTTGGTGGCCTTGACGATGGCGTCTTCCAGCTTGTCAGCGCCTTCTTCCAGGTGACGCATGATGTTTTCCATCACGATCACCGCCGCATCCACGATCACGCCAAAGTCGATCGCGCCCAGCGAGATCAGGTTGGCCGGCACATGGAAGTGCTCCATGTTGATGAACGACACGCACAGTGCCAGCGGAATCACCGCTGCCACCACGGCCGCCGCACGCAGGTTGCCCAGGAACACGAACAGCACCGCCAGCACCAGCGAGATACCCACCACCAGCGTGTGTTCCACCGTTCCCATGGTGATGTCGAGCAGTACTTGGCGGTCGTAGAACGGCTTGATCTGGATGTCCTTCGGCAGGATGCTGTTGTTCAGCTCGGCAACCTTGTCGCGCACCTTGGCCAGCACCTCGGTGGCATTGGCGTCGCGCTTGAGCAGCACGATGCCTTCCACCACGTCGGGCTGGTCGTTGTACTGCACCATGCCCAGACGCTGCACGTTGCCGACTTCCACTTCGGCAATGTCGCGCACACGCACCGGCACGCCGTTGTTGGCAGCCACCACCACGTTACGGATGTCTTCCACCGTCTGCAGCAGGCCCACGCCGCGCACCACGAACTGCTGTTCGCCGTCGCGCAGCAGGTTGCCGCCGGTGTTGTTGTTGGCATTGCCGATGGCCGTGATGAGCTGCGACAGCGTGATGCCGTACGACTGCAGCTTCGCCGGCGACGGCACGATGTGATACTCCTTCACCTTGCCGCCGAAGGAGCTCACGTCCGCCACACCCTGGACGTGCTTGAGCTCCTTGGTGATGTCGTAGTCCTGGTAGCTCTTGAGCGTGGTGAGATCCACGCCGTCGCCCACCAGGCGGAATCGCATGATTTCGCCGGTGGCGTCGGAGTCCGGGCTCAGGGCAGGTTGGATGCCCGTGGGCAGATTGGCCTGTGCGAGGTATTGCGAAAAGTTCTGACGCGCCTTGAAGCTGTCTGTGCCTTCCTTGAACTTGAGCGTCACCACCGACAGGCCGAACAGCGACACCGAACGGAACGACTGCACGTCCGGCACACCGGCCAGCGCGTTCTCGATGGGGATGGTGATCTGCTGCTCGACTTCGGTCGTGCTGCGGCCTGGCCACTGCGTAATGGCCTGTACCGACAGTGGCGCCACGCCCGGATACGCCTGCAGCGGCAGCTCACGGAACGACAGGATGCCCGCGACCAGCAGCGCGATCGCCAGGAAGACGATCAGCAGCCGCCGCTTGAGAATGCCCGCGATCGGGTTGAAGCTCATGCCTACGCCCCCGCCTTCACGATCATTTCATTGAGCAGGGCGGCGCCGCGCACCACCACTTGCGATGAAGCATCCAGACCGGCTGTGACCGCAAAGCTGCCATCGGCGCCCGTGTCCTTGCCTTGCACCTGCACACGCTTGAAGTGCTTGGCATCGCTTTGCACGATCACGTAGTAGCTGCCACGCTCCTTGACCAGCGCGGACTTTGGCACCACCGAGGCCATGCCTGTGCCGATCTGGATGCGCGCGGTCGAGTACATCTCGGGGCGCAGCAGGCCGTCGGGGTTGGGCACGTCGCAGCGCACGGTCAGCGTGTGCGTGGCGGGGTCGATGTTGGGGGCGATGAAGCTCACGCGGCCGGTGAAATCGCGGTCCGGATACGCTGCCGTGTGCAGCGTGATCGGCTGGCCGATGTGCACGCTGGCAATGTCGTTCTCATACAGATTGCCGGTGAACCACAACTGGCGCGTATCGACGATGCTCATGAACGAGTCGCCCACGTTCAGGAAGGCACCTGGGTCCATGTTGCGCTTGACGATGGTGCCCGAGATGGGCGCACGCAGCGTCATGTGCTCGGCGGGTGCGCCACGCTTGGCAATCTGCGCGACATCCGCGTCGGTCAGGCCCAGTACGTGCAGTCGACCCGCAGCGGATTGCACGGTGGCCTCCGCATCTTCCTGCAAGTCTTTCATGTTGGAGCCCTTGAGCTGGCGCGCAGTGCTGAGCGCAAGCAGGTACTCCTTCTGGGCGGAGATGAAATCTGGCGAGTACAGCTCCGCCAGCGGCTGGCCTTCCTGCACCAGCGCACCTTCAAACACCAGGATGCGATCCAGTCGGCCCGCCACGCGGGAAGACGCCAGCTTGGTGCGCTCCGCGTTAAAGGCCAGCTTGCCGGGGCTGGACAGCTCCACTGGCACAGTGCGCTGGCCGACTTGCACGACCTGCACCTGCTGCGGGTCGAAGCCGCCGGCCGGGATTTCCACGGAATCGGGTTTCGGGCGCGCAGCGGCTACAGCGGGGGCAGATGCTGCGTTGCTTGCAGGCTTGGCGGCGTCGGCAGCGTTGGGCGACGGGGCGGCGGGCCATTTGCGCCCCACCACCACGCCAACGGCAACAGCGGCAGCCAGGGCAATCACGGCAACGGTAGGAGAGAACTTCTTCATGGTCTTATTGAGCTTGAACCGGCGAACGGCCGGTGGCCGCGAGCAATGCGTGATAGGCCTGCAGGGCCGTGGCCTGCGCCTGGGCGACCGCCAGTTCGGCGTTCTTGAGTGCGCCCTGCGCGGTCAGCAGGTCATTGAAATCGGCGTTGTTGCTGGCGTAGTTGGTCATCGTCACGCGATAGGCCGCCAGCGCCTGCGGCAGTTGCCGCTGCTTGTTGAAGTCGAGCTGCGCGAGCGTCTGGCGCAGCGTGTTGTACGAGGTATCAACGGCCAGCAGCGTCTGCTGACGCACGGACACGTCATTGGCCTCGGTGGCGATCTGGCTTTCCACCGCCTGGTTCACGCCGTACTTCTCTTTGGTGAAGAACCAGAACGGGATGATCAGATCCAGCTCGATCTGATAGCTGTTCGGGCGCACGCCGTACGGCGGGTTGTCGGTCGTGACCGTGGCGATGACCTGGAAGTCAGGCAGGTACGCCTTGCGCGCCAGCGTCACGCTCTTGCGTGCGGCGTCGATCAGCTCGGCTGAGGCCTTGATCGACGGGTGCTCGCGCAGCGCCTGGTTTTCCAGCTCCGGCAGCGGCTCGTCGGGCAGGCGCACGGATTCGTCGTCGGTGCGCAGCTCCAGCGGGAAGCTCGGCTCTTTGCCGATGAGGGTGTTGAGTGTCTGCAGCGTGATGTCGTACTGGCGCTGCGCAGCAAACAGATCGTTCTGCGCGCTGCTCTGCATGACCTGCGCGTTGAGGAAATCGGCATACGCCGCCGCATTGTTGGCGTAGCGCACGCGCGTGATCTGCTTGACCTGCTCCAGGCGCGTGATGGTCAGCTTCTGCACGTCGATCTGCTTCTGCAGCGAGATCGCCTGGTAATACGTGGTCGAAAGCTGTGCGTAGAGCTGCAGGTACAGCGCGTCGGACTGGGCGTTCAGTGATTCGGCCTGGCGGTCGGCAATCTCAGCCGCCAGCGATTTCTTGCCCGGAAACGGAATCTGCTGCGTCAGGTTGTACTGGCTGCCGCCCGCGCGGTTGACGGCCAGCGGGAACCCCTTGGGGATGCTGTTCCAGATGTAGCCGATCTGCGGGTTGTTGGGCGCAGCCAGTTGCGGCGGCACGGCCTTGGCCGACAGGTAGGTATGGCGGGCCTGCATAAGCTGCGGGTTGTTGCTCTTCAACTCTTGAAGCAGCTCAACCAGGTTGAAGCCAGGCCCCGTCACGCCTGCCACCGATGGCTTGACCGGCGGCATGGTGGCGACGGGCAGGCTGGCAGCAGCCGGCGTGGTCGGCATCGGTACCGGTGTGGCCGGTTTTGACGTGCCTGCCCATGCCGCTGTCAGCGGCAGGCTGGTCGCCACGCACAGCGCGGCCCAGGCACATGGATGGATTGCACCCCAATGTTTCACTGCAAAGACTCCCCTTGAGACGGGTGCGTTTTTACCGACGCGATCTTTCAAGCGCCTTTCACGACTCAGCAAGCCGTCAGGAGGTGGGAAAACGCGAAAAACCGCGGCAAATCGCTCCAAGGCGGCAGTCTGCGTCAGTTATATGACAAGACATGCTGGCCTTCTCAGGTTGGCGCAAGTGGGCACGGCAGGCCCAACCGCGTAGCCAGGGCGTCGCGCATGGCCTGCAGGCTGGCGATGCGGGCGTCGATGCTGGACAGCTTTTCGCGCAGCAGGGCGGTGACGGCGGCATCCGTGTCGGGTTGCTGCCACACCAGGTTCATGCCCTCGCCAATTTCGGCCAGCGTGAAGCCGAGTTGCTGGGCCGTGCGCACGTAGCGCACCAGTTCAACGGTTTCGGGCGGGTAGGCGCGGTAACCGTTGCTGCGTCGCCGCGCACGGATCAGGCCGCGCGCCTCGTAAAAGCGCAGGCCGTCGCGCGAAACGTCGGTGGCGGCGGCCAGATCGCCGATGGAAAGATCGTCGGTGCGGGCGGGGAGGGTGGCGGGCATAGGGTCTCGCAACAGAAACGGGCTTGACCTTGGAGCGTACACCAGGGTTTACGGTGATGCTTCTTTCACTTCTGGAGTCTTGCCGTGGTTTCCGAATCGACTTTTCTACGCATCGTGCGCGCCAGCGCCTGGTACGACCTGATCGTGTCCGCACCGTTTGCCACGCCGTGGACGTTCGCGTTGCTGCATCAAGCCTTGAATGCGCTGGCCGGTGCGCTGGGTATCGGCAGCCTGCCGGCGTTCGAGCCGGCGCATCTGCTGATGGCCAACCTGATGGGCTCTGTGGTGTGCGTGTGGTCGGTGCTGCGACTCCGGCAGGCCAGTGTGACGCTGGGCCGTTACGACGCCGTTGCGCGTTGGCTCTTTTCAGCCTGGCAAGCGTTCGCGTTGATGTCGGGGGCCACGCTGCTGGTGGTGCCGTTCCTGATCGCGGAGGTGGGTTTCGGGCTGTTGCAGTTGATGCCGGTGGGGCGCGTGCCCGCCCGTACGGGCACGCAACATGCTTAGCGCGCGGCTGGAGCGCTGGCCGGTGCTGCGGGCGGCAGGCCGGCCGGGATCAGCGGGCCGCCGCCGAGCACCTGGCTGCGGGAGAGGATTCGCAGCTGGTTGTCCAACTTGGCAGGATCAACGAAGCGCTTGACGTCTTCGCCTGCGCGGCGGGCCATTTCAGCGGAATCGACCCAGCCGGTGAGGGTGACCTTGCCTTCCGGCGTGGTGTGGATGCGGATCTGGCGGGTATTCAAGGCCGTGTCCTGATCAAGTGCGGCCTTCACCTGATACGACAGCAGGGAGTCGTCGGTCATGCGGGCGCCAGTGCGGTCGGGGCCATCGCCCCAGGCGCAGGCCGTCAGCACCGATGCGGCGCCGATTGCAGCCAGTACGCCGATCTGGCGGCGTGGCATACCGGCGCGGACTACCAAGGACAACGAGGGGAAGCGCATCGATGCTCCTGAAAAAAATGGCGACAGGCCCACATGATAAGCCTGTCGCCCTGCACCGAAACTGCGCGTCTTACGCTCTGCTGGTCAATATGCGTGACCCGGCGCGGCGGTTTGCTTGCGCTGCCACAGCGTCTGCAACGCCAGCCGGCCCGGCCCAACCGTCGCCACGATCGCGATCAGCACACCCCACACGAAGTGAAACTCGATGGCCGAGGCGGACAGGTTTGCCCAGTACGACAGCGCGGCCACGACGTTGACGAAGAACAACCCTGCCGCCGCCAGCCGCGGCACGATACCGATCAACATCAACGACGGGAGGACCACTTCGCCAAAGGTGCCCAGCGCTGCTGCCAGCATGGGCGGCAGCAGCGGGACCTTGTACTCCTCGGTGAAGAGCAGCACGGTGGTGTCCCAGTCGTGCAGCTTGGTCAGGCCCGAGCGGAAGAATACGTAGAAGAGGTACGCCCGCACGATCAGCAGGATGAGCGAGCACAGCCCGCTCTGCGGGCCGGCAAAGCGATCGAGCGTGGCGCGGATGCGTGTGAGCGGGGCAAGGGTAGCGGTGTTCATGGTGTGTCTCCAAGGATCGAGCCCTGGGGTGCAGGGTGCGTGGACAGCGCGAGCAACCCCGCGCGATAGAGGCCGGCCAGGCAGGCGGTCAGATCGAAATCCGCCTGCGCAGTCAGTGTTTGCGTGAGGGCGGCCTGCAATGATGGTGTTGCATCGCAGGCAGCGAGAAATACGGCGGTGCTCGGATCGAGGTCGAGCACGACGACGCGGTGATCTTGCACAGTGACGACCGCCGCTTCAGGCGTGCTGAGGTCGATGCTGCTCAATGCGATGGCTGCGTCGGGCTGATGCGCCCGCCAGATCGACACAACCGGCCACGGCGAGGCCACATACCAAGCCCCGTCGACGAGACCGGCGCGGAGGGTGTCCGCCGGCTGTGCGAGCAGCGCGCCGAGCGCGGCAGCGTCCAGCGCCTGGGTGTGCGCATCCGGTGCGTAGTGCGCCCAGTGCACGCGCCATTCCAAGCGGGCCACGTCAGCCAGATACGGCACGCTGCCTGCCAGCGGCGATAGCGCGATGACTTCGGGCAAGGCATCGCCATAGCGATGCAGGTTCGCAGAGGTTGAGCCCTGCACCGCCAGCGTGTCGCGCACGATGGCATCGAAGCAGTCATCGCCGACGAGCGCTCGGCAGACCGGATACGCACCGGCCAGCGTGTTGCGCAGGATGGCCAGGCGCGTGTTGCGATAGACGGCCACGCCGCGCGCGTCATCATCGCCCGTGGGTGGTGTTGTGAGCGTGCTGATCAGATGGGATTCCCAGTCAGGCAGGCGCATGGTCGCTCTCCGTGACTGTGGAACTATGACGGTCGAGAATGACCTGCGCGCGTTCAGCTTCCTGCAGCAGCACCTGCACAGGCGGGATGTCGGCATCCCACTCGATGAGCGTCGGACGCGCACCGTGGGCGGCGATCCATGCTTCGTAGATCGCCCAGACAGGCGCATGGACCGGCGCGCTGTGCGTGTCGATCAGCATGCCGTCTTCTGTACTGAACCCGGCCAGGTGAATCTCACCCACCAGCGTTGGGTCGATGTCGGCCAGCACCGATTCGACTGTCACGCCGTGGTTGACGCTGTTGACGTAGAGATTGTTGAGGTCCAGCAGGATGCCGCAGCCGGTGCGGCGCGCGAGTGCAGTCAGGAAGGCGCCTTCAGAGACGGCCTCCTCGGCATCGACCAGCGCGCGGCAATCGATATACGCGGCGATGTTTTCAATCAGCAGCGGCCGCTTGAGAATGTCCTGCGCGCGCATGACGTTGGCGCACACGAGGTCGAGCGACTCGCGGGAATAGGGCAGGGGCAGCAGGTCGTTGACGACCTGGGCACCGCTGCGGTTGAAGCACAGGTGCTCGGATATGGCGTTGGGCGCAACGGCATCGGCCAGCGTGGCGATGGCGCGCACGTGGTCAATGTCCAATCCATCGGCATTGCCGAGCCCCATGCCCACGCCGTGCAGGCTCACGGGCTGGAGCGCCCGTGCGGCCAGCAGCGCGGCGCGGGCCGGGCCGCCATACAGGTAGTTCTCGCTGTGCACTTCCACCCAGGGGAAGCGAGCCTCCCCGTGCAGCAGGGCGGGAAAATGCGGGGCGCGCAGGCCTGCGCCGGCGCACGTGGGCAGAGTGGTCTGCATGGCGGTCACCCGGTTCCGTCGGCTGACGCTTACTTGGACGGCGCTTGCATCGTGCCGCCCATCTGCGCGCAGGTGCCGGCCGGCACGTACTTCCACGACATCGGGTCCTTGTCGATCTTCGATTGGCCGGCGCAGGCGTGGGCGCTGCCCGGGCTGGCGCAATCGTTCTGGCCGGCCTTGGCCACGCCGTAACACTTTTCCTTGCCGGCAGCGTCTGCCGCTTGCACCGGAGTCGACAGAGCGCCCAGTGCGAGCAGGCTACCTAGGGCGGCGGCGATGATGGCTTGTTGTTTCATTTGCGTTCTCCTTGATTGAGCAGGTGTCTTTTGACCAGCAAAGGCGTGATTGCCTCGCTGTACGGTGCGCTGCGGCAATGCGCAAACGCGTTCCGTGCAACTTGGTCGCCGCACTGACAGATTCCTGATACGGAAAACGAAAATTTTTTTTGGAGGGCGAAAAACCGCATTGCCCAAGAAAAAAGGCGACCCGAAATGGGCCGCCTTCAGGCAGAACAGGGTGGACGCCAATAGATTGCGCGCGACGCATTTGCAATGCGCCGCCAGTGGCTACCCCAGATGGGCACCGCATTCTTTAGCTTACGCGGAAATGCTCGATGCTCTGTCCGGCATTCACTGCGCGCTTCAGCCAGTCGGGCATGTCGCCTGCGCCGTCCCAACGCTGACCGTCGGCGCTCATATAGATGGGGCCGGCGGGTGGGGGCGGTAAATCGAAGCAGCCTCGTGCCTGCAGGTCTTCGACCGACAGCGCATAGGTTTGCATTTGTTCCTGGATCCAGGCGATCGCGGCCTCGCGGCCCGGTTGTGGCGGGTGGCCTTCCTTCATCTTGTGCGTATGTTCTGGAGTTCTGCGTCCGTCCGGCGTCAAGAGAGAGAGACGGGCGCAGGGCGCGCCCGGGTGGCCGGCGGAAAACGCACAAGAATAACAGCAGTTGGGCAGCGGATTCGTGTTGTGGGGGCTTAAGCGTATTGCATTATTTGACAGCGGCCGAATCTGCCCCCGGACGCAGCCACCGACGCAACCAGCGACGCAACCACCAATAAGGCGACCAACCCAGGTTCATGCCCGCCGCCGCCAGCAGGATGGCCCCCGCCCCCAGAAACTGCGCCAGCTGCAGCCGATGCCCGAAGGCAAGGATGTCAACGGCAATCGCAACGATCGGGTAGATGAACGACAGCGACCCCGTCAGATGCGTCGGCAACCGCTGAATAGCGCCGTACAGCAGGATGTACATCAGCCCGGTGTGCACCACGCCCACCGTCACCAGCAACACCCACGTATGGGCATCGGCCGGCGGATGTGACAGGTTGGCCAGCGGCGCCAGCATCAGCACGCCCACGCACACCTGGATGAGCGCAATCAGGTGCGGTGGCGTGCCGGCCAGCTTCTTGGTGATGATGGCCGCCACCGCGTAGGCAAACGCCGCACCCAGCGCCAGCGCGATGCCCATCAGGTAGTCCGTGCCGCTAGCCGCCGCCGGCCCTACTTGCACGATCAGCACGACCCCGACAAAGGCGATGGCCAGCCAGGTCAGCTTGGCTGCCGTCAGGCGCTCCGATAGAAACAGGGCACCCAGTCCCACCAGCATGAACGGCTGCGTGTTGTAGACCGCCGTAGCAATCGAGATGGACGCCCGCGGATACGCAGCAAACAGCAGCAGCCAGTTGATGACGATGGCCACCCCGCCCAATGCGGCAATGCCGGCGCGCTTCCAGGTGATGGCGCCGCGCAGCAACCCCAGCCCCGCGCACACCGCCAGCAGCGTGAGTGCACCGAACAGGCAGCGCCAGAACACCACGTCCATCACCGGTTGACCCGAGCGGACCACGAACCAGCCGATCGTCCCGGAAATCGTCATGGCGGTGGTCATCTCGACCGTGCCGCGTGTCTTGTCGTTCATGCCTGCCACCCCGTGCATTGGATGTGAGAAGGATCGCACGCGCATTGCCAGACTTCCATTGCTTTTCTGAGGCAAACTGATGGTTCTTGTTAATGAAATAAGGCCAAAAACGCCAATGGCCGTTGGGAGGTGCAATGAGCACGATTGATGCGCTGGATCAGCGGATTCTGGATGTCCTGCTGACCGATTCCCGTAGCTCGCTCAAGCAACTGGCCGAGCAGGTGGGGCTGTCGTCCCCCAGTGTGTCGGAGCGTCTGCGCCGGTTGGAAGAGCGCGGCGTGATCCGCCATTACACGGTCGACATCGACCCCAAGGCGCTGGGCTACACGCTGCAGGCCATCGTGCGCGTGCGGCCCATGCCGGGCAAGCTGCATATCGTGCAGAAGCTGATCGAAGAAATTCCGGAGATTGGCGAATGCGACAAGGTCACGGGCGAGGATTGCTTCATCGCCCGGCTGTATGTGCGCTCGATCGACCAGCTCGACCACATCCTCGATCGTGTGGCCGATCACGCCGAGACCAACACCGCCATCGTCAAGGCCCAGCCGGTGCGGCGGCGTGCGCCGCCGTTTGTGTCGGCTGATTGATGTATTGGGCGCTATGCAGTGACAGCCTGCTGGGTGGTGAACGCGTGCGCCATGGCTTGCCGCAGATCGGCAATCAGGTCTTCCGGCGCCTCCAGTCCGACATTGAGCCGCACCAGGCGGCCGCGATAGTGGCGGTTCGGACGCGCCAGATCGGGATACGGCATCACCAGGCTGCTTGTGCCGCCCCAGCTCATGCCAATCCGGAACACACGTAGCGCATCGATAAATGCATTGACCTGTGCGGCGGACACGCTCTCCTGAAACACCACCGAGAACACGCTGGTCGCGCCGGTAAAGTCGCGCCTCCAGAATTCGTGCCCCGGGCATGACGGCAACGCCGGATGCAGCACGGTCGCAATGCAGTCCTGCAGATGCAGCCAGCGCGCCACCGCAAGCGTGGAGGCCTGCAGGCGCTCCAGCCGCAGCCCCAAGGTTTGCAGGCCGCGCAGTGCCAGGCTGCAGTCATCGGGCGATGCGCCCATGCCCAGGTCGGCAAACGCACTCCCCACGCGCTCGAACATGGCGTCCGAGTTGACCGAGACCGAGCCGAGCAACAGGTCGCTGTGGCCGCCCACGTACTTGGTCAGCGCCTGCATGCTGATGTCGACCCCGTGGGCGAAGGCGTCGAAATACACGCCAGTTGTATACGTGTTGTCGAGCGCAACCGGCACGCCGCGCGCGTGCGCTGCCGCCACGATGGCCGGCACGTCCTGCACTTCCATCGTGACCGAGCCAGGGCTTTCGGTCCAGACGAGCGTTGTGTTCGGGCGGATGAGTGCTGCAATGCCGGCGCCGATGAGCGGGTCGTACGTTTGCACCTCGATGCCCATGCGTTTGAGCAGGCCGTCGGCCATGGCGCGGTTGGGCCCATAGGCGTTGAACGGCACCAGCGCGTGGCTGCCCGCGCCGCAGCAGGCCAGATAGACGAGCGCGATGGCCGCCTGCCCACCCGGCACGATAAAGCTATGGCGGGCACGTTCCAGTTGCGCAATTCGCGCACCCAGTTCGATGGCGGTGGGCGTGCCGTAAAGACCGTAGGTGTAGCCGTGCTGGGCGTGGCGCCAGTCGTCCACCACCTGTGCCGCGTTGTCGAACAACACGGTTGAGCCGCGGTAGACCGGGGTCGCCAGCGACCGAAAGCCGCCGGGGGCAAGCGGTTCCGGGTTGACGAGCTGTGAATGCCAATGCATGGGAGGAGCCTCTGCAGACGCGTGACCACGAAATCCTATGTCACGTCCGTAGAGCAATTTCCGCTATTCTGCGCAGTTAGACGCAAAAATTTCTCACCTTGAGCCTGTCATGGCCGCGCAGAAACCGCTCGAACTCGACACCTTCGACATCGCCATCCTCAACGCCGTGCAGCGGTGCTACACCATGCCGTTGCGTGTGATCGGGGAGCAGGTGAATCTGTCGACCGCCGCCGTGCAGCGGCGCATCAAGCGGATGGAAGAGGCGGGCGTCATCGTCGGCAACGTGGCGGTGGTGGACCCGGAGCGGGTGGCCAAGCCCATTACCGTGATTGTCGAGGTGCATGCGGAGCGCACCAATACCGCAGCCATGGTTGCACTCAAGAAAGCGCTGTCCGGCCCCGAGGTGCAGCAGTGCTATTACGTGACCGGCGAGGCTGACTTCGTACTCATCCTCAACGTGGCCACGATGACGGAATACGAAGCCCTGGCGCGCCGCATGTTCGACGACAACGACAACATCAAGTGGTACCGCACGGCGGTGGTGCTCAATCGCGTGAAGGTCGGGCTCGAGGTGCCGCTGGGCTAACGCTGTACGGCCCACCGCCTGCGCAAGGCGTCAATACGGGGATGAGGCTATAGTGCCCGAGCACGCCGCCTGATAAGGTTCGCGCGCCGATAACACGTACGCCGGCACAACCGGCGTCCAGAAGGTACCAAAGGAGCTCCTATGCAGAATCCAAGAACAGGCATGCGGTGGATCGCCGCCGCAATCGCATCGGTCAGCATCGCTGCCGTTGCCCCCTCATACGCCGCCTCCGTGGCGCCGGTTGCCGCAGAAAACGGAATGGTCGTCTCCGCGCAGCACCTCGCCACCATGGTGGGCGTGGACGTGCTCAAGCGCGGCGGTAACGCAGTCGACGCGGCCGTGGCAGTCGGCTATGCGCTGGCCGTGGTTTATCCCGCAGCCGGTAACCTGGGCGGCGGTGGTTTCATGACCATCCAGCTGGCCGATGGCCGCAAGACCTTCCTCGACTTCCGTGAAGTCGCGCCGAAGGCCGCCACCGCCAACATGTACCTGGACAAGGACGGCAACGTCATCAAGGGCGCCTCTACCAAGGGCCATCTGGCTGTGGGCGTGCCGGGCACGGTGTCGGGCATGGAATACGCCCGCCAGAAGTACGGCACCATGCAACGCGCTGCATTGATCGCACCGTCCATCGCACTGGCTGAAAAGGGGTTCACCCTCGATCAGGGCGACGTCGACATGCTGCACACCTCCACCAAGGACTTCCAAGAGGATGCTGCTTCGGGCGCGATCTTCCTGAACAAAGGCCAGCCCTTCCAGGTGGGTGAGAAGCTGGTGCAGCATGACCTGGCCAAGACGCTGCGCGAGATCAGCAACAAGGGCACCGACGGCTTCTACAAGGGCTGGGTCGGGGAGGCCATTGCTGCATCGAGCAAGGCCGGTGGCGGTCTGATTACGACGGCAGACCTGACGAGCTACAAGACGCGTGAACTGGCGCCGGTCGAGTGCGATTACCGCGGCTACCACGTGGTCTCCGCACCGCCCCCGAGCTCGGGCGGCGTGATCATCTGCGAGATGCTGAACATTCTGGAAGGCTATCCGCTCAAGGAGCTGGGCTGGCACTCCGCGCAGGCGACGCACTACCAGATCGAAGCCATGCGCCACGCCTATGTGGACCGCAACAGCTATCTGGGCGACCCGGACTTCGTGAAGAACCCGCTGGACCGTCTGCTGAGCAAGGACTACGCGGCCAAGATCCGTGCCGTGATCGACCCGAAGAAGGCGGGCGTGTCGAAGGACATCAAGCCGGGCGTGGAGCCGCATGAGGGCAGCAACACGACGCACTACTCGATTGCGGACAAGTACGGCAACGCCGTGTCGGTCACGTACACGCTCAACGACTGGTTTGGCGCCAAGGTCACGGCCGCCAAGACGGGCGTGATCCTGAACGACGAGATGGATGACTTCACCGCCAAGGTTGGTGTGCCGAACCTGTACGGTCTGGTGCAGGGTCAAGCCAACTCGATCGCCCCGGGCAAGCGTCCGCTGTCTTCCATGAGCCCGACCATCGTCACCAAGGACGGCAAGCCTGTCATGGTGGTGGGCACGCCGGGTGGCAGCCGCATCATCACGGCCGTCATGCTGACCATGATCAACGCCATCGACTACGACATGAACGTGCAGGAAGCCGTGGATATGCCCCGCTTCCACCAGCAATGGCTGCCGGACGTGACCAACGTCGAGCCGTACGCGCTGTCGCCGGATACGCGCAAGGTGCTGACCGACATGGGCCACAACCTTGGCGCGCCGCAGCCGGCCAATCACCTGGCGGCCATCATCGTTGGTGCGCCGTCGCTGGGCGGCAAGCCGGTGGGCAACAACAAGTTCTATGGCGCTAATGATCCGCGTCGCAATACGGGTCTGGCTGCCGGTTACTGATCGGCACCGCACCACAAAAAAGCCCGCCAGAGTTTCGGCGGGCTTTTTTCATGGTTGGGTGGAAGCGGGTCAGGCCGCCGCGGTCAACACGGGTAGATTGCCCTCGCCGAAGCCATGGTGCCCGCGCCGCTGCACGATCTCGAAGAAGATTTCGCCCGGGTGGCGTTTGACAAAGGTCTGCAGGAACAGCTTGGGCACACCGTCGACGATCTCGCCATCGATCAGGATGCCGTACTGGCGCAGGGCACCGAGATCCAGACCATGCCCGGGCAGGCGTGCATCGACGGTGTCGTAATAGTGCGGCGGCGGCTCGACAAAGGTGAGGCCGTTGGCCGCCAGCGCGGCTGCCGTGTGCAGGATGTCGTCGGTGGCCAGTGCAATGTGTTGCACGCCTTCGCCGGGGTGGTCGGGCAGGTAGGCGTGCATCAGGTGGGCGCGGTGTGTGCCTTCTTCGTAGAGCGGAATCCGGATCGTGCCGCACGACGACACCATCACGCGGGAATCCGGCGCGACATGCCAATTGGTGTGCAGTTCGTGGATTTCGCTAAAGCCCAGTTGGTTGCGATAGAAATCGATCCAATCCTGCAGCCGGCCGGCGCCGACGGTTTGCGTCAGGTGGTCGACCCGCGCCAGCCCAACACCGGCGTGGTGCCAGTCTTCATGCGCGGTGGCAGGGTCCAGCGGCCGGAAGTCGATGTCGTAGATGGAGATGTCGCCCAGACCGCCCTTGGCGCCGTGCTTGCCGCGCCAGCGATCGACAAAATACAGGTGCGTATCGCCCACGCCCTGGATGGCAGGGATGACCAATTCACTCGGGCCGATCGGCTCGGCCTCGGCCGGCCATGCGCCCAGTTCGACAGCACGGTCATAGGCGCGCTGCGCATCATCGACGCGGATGCCGATCGCGCAGATGCCCACGCCGTATTCCTCGGCCCAACGGTAGGCGAAGGAGTCGGCCTCCGCGTTGACGAGGAAGTTCATGTCGCCCTGCCGGTACAGCGTCACGTCTTTGCTCACGTGGCGCGCGATGGCCTTGAAGCCAAACGATTGGAACATCTGCCCCAGTGCGGTCGGCTCCTGGGTGGCGAACTCGACAAACTCCAGGCCGGCGGTCTTGAACGGCAAGTCGGCATTGCGGCCCATGTGTGAACTCCTGTAGCTGAGCAAAGAGTGAGAACTCCGCATTGTGTACCACGCCTGTGGCAATGCGCACGCACCTGCGGCTATGCGGCAACCCTTTGCAGATTCGATGGACGCGGCAGCCTTGGCAGCCACACGAAGGCGATCGACGCCAGCACCGTGCCGGCAAGCATCATCGGCACGACCATGGGCCACGCGCCCAGGCTGTGCGATGGGTTGTCAAAGGCGGCAGCCGTTTGCCCCAGGCAGAAGGCGGCCAGCATCATGATGAAGCCCGACCATGACACCGCGCGCCCCGCAAGATGCGGAAGTTCGCCCACCGCGCCTGCCTGGCCGCAAGGCTGATGGATGCCGTGCCCCATGCAATAGACGCCGTGCCCAAGCAGCAGCGGCCATGCCTCCCCAGGGAGTAGCCAGCAGCCCAGCGCCTGGATGCCCGCGCCGCATAGGCTGAGCGTTGCGCCTTGCTGCACCGTCCGCACGAGGCTTTGGTGACGCAGCAGGCGCCGGCAAACGGTGGTGCTCACGATATAGACGAGCGAGCCGCCGGCCGGTATCCAGCCATACAGCGCGGGCGACAGGCCGAGGTAAGCGATGTAGACCATCGGCGAGAGCAGCAGGAAGCAGAACATGCCGGCGTAGGTCGTGGCGGCCAGCAGCCCCCAGACGCGAAAGTCCGCGCTGGCAAAGATCTCGCGCACGCCGCCGGCCTGGGTGTGTGTGTCTTGCCGGGTCTCGGCAAAGCCGTACCAGCACATCGCCCACAGCACGAGCGCATAGCCGCTCATGCCCGCGAGCACCCAGCGCCAACCGGCATGCTGCGCGACAAAGGCGCCCAGAATCGGCGCCACCAATGCCACGAAACCCAGCCCGGTGAGACCACGCGCCATCACATGAGGGCCGTCGCGCGCCGGATGCAGATCGCGTACGGCCGCACGTGCGCACACCAGGATGGCCGCCATGGCGAAACCCTGCATGGCACGCGCTGCCGTCAGCATTGGCGCGGTCATCGACAGGGCGCCGGCCAGCGCCGCAAGGGCGTAGCACGCCAGCCCGATCAGCAGCACCTGCCGACGGCCAAACCGATCGGCAAGGCTGCCCATCGGCAGTTGCCCAATGCCAAAGGCCAGCGCGAAAACCGTGAGGCTCGTGCTGACCGAGCCCAGCGCCTGGGCAATCGCGGGCAGGGCGGGGAGGTAGCTGTCGGTCGCCACTGGCTGCGCAGACAGCAACAGCGGCAGCAGCAGGGCAAAGCTCAGCGGGCGACGCGTCATCGAACTCAGTAGGCAATGGCTGCCGTACGCCGCAGTTCTTCTGCAGTTGCGGTGCCAAAGCCGAAGAATTCCAGGTAGGCGGGAATCATCTCGAACAGCATGTCGGTGCCCACCTGGACTTCGCAGCCCTTGTCGAGCGCCGCGCGCAGCAACGGAGTGAATTCCGACTTCATGACCACCTCGCCGACAAAGCAGCTGGGCGCGATGCGTGATACGTCGAAGGGCAGCGGGTCGTCGTCCTTCATGCCCACCGGGGTGGCGTTGACGACGACGTCGAAGCCGTCCGGGTCATTCGAGCCGGTGCGCACCACCAACGCCGGGTAGTGCTCGCGCAGACGCCGGCCCAGCGATTCAGCCGAGGCTGCGCGCGTGTCGTACAGGGCCAGCTCGCCAACACCGGCGGCGGCCAGGGACGCGGCAATCGCCGAGCCCACACCCCCCGCACCGGAGAGCAGCACGCGCGCGCCTTCCAATGTGTGCCCCTTTCGCAGCACGCCGCGCACAAAGCCTGCGCCATCAAACTGGTCGCCCAGCAGCGTGCCGTCTTCGCGCTTGAGCACCGCGTTGCACGCGCCGGCAATGCGCACAGCGGGCGTCACCTCATCGACCAGATCGACCGTGGTCACCTTGTGCGGCATGGTGATCAGTGCGCCGCGCAGATTGGTGAAGCGGAAGATCGACTGGAGGCTCTGCGTGTAGTCCTCCGCCTTGACCCCCATGGGCACCACAACGGCGTCGATGCCCTTCTGTTCGAACCAGGGGTTGTAGATCATCGGCGACTTGAAGGTCTCGGTCGGGTCGCCGATGTGGGCGATGAGGGTGGTTTTTCCAGAAATCATGGTTCAGGAGGTGCGTGTTTCAGGCGGCCAGAGCGCCGGCCCGCTGGCGGGCGTATTCAGCTTTGTCGACGGGTTGCGCGGCTGGCTGGCCCAGGTCTTCCATGTGGATGCGGTAGGTTTCGCGCGCGCTCATGGCGGCCACGGCGGCAATGATGGTCACGCCGAAGGCGATTGCACCCACGGTCAGCCAGATGTTGTCCGATCCCGGGGGCGCCACGGCCGTGAAGAGCGCCGGCAGCATGGCGGTGATGGCGGTGCCGATGTTTTGCGAAATCGCCATCGCAGACACACGGGTGCGCGTCGGGAACAGCTCGGGATAGAAACTCGGGAACACCGCGTTGTAGCCCTGGTAGACCACGCCCCACATCAGAATCGACATGCCAAACGCCAGCGGCACATTCTTGATGCTGATGGCATACAGATAGCCAAACGCGAGCAGGCCGGCAAGCAGCGAGCCGATCACGATGGGCGGCTTGCGGCCGACGCGGTCGGACAGGTCGCCCACATACGGAATGACCAGCACGGCGACGATGTTGCCCACCACCGGAATCCACAGGTAGATGTCCTTGGCAAAGCCGATGCCGTAGGCCGGCTGTACCGCATAGGCCGCGCCGAAGATGGTTGCCACCACCGGAATCACGTTCATCAGCGCCATGCAGACCACACGCAGCATGTCGGGCGTGCTGTATTTGAACGCCTCGAGGATGGGCGAACGGGGGCGGCCCTGTTGCTGTTGCTCAGCGGTAAAGGCCGGCGTTTCGTGCACTTCGCGGCGGATGACGTAGCCCGCGACGATGACGATGAAACTCAGCAGGAACGGAATGCGCCAGCCCCAGGTGTTGAACTGTTCGGCAGGCATGTAGTGCGCCAGCGGCAAGAAGACGGCAGCTGCCAGGATCTGCCCGGCCTGCACCCCCTGCAGCGTAAAGCTCGCAAAGAACCCGCGCCGGCCAAACGGTGCATGCTCCAGGATCATCGAACTGGCGCCCGAAATTTCACCGGCCACGGCAAAACCCTGGATCAGTCGCATGATGACCAGCAATGTGGGGGCCAACAGCCCAACTTGGTCATACGTTGGCAGCAGACCCACGGCGATGGTCGAAAAACCCATCAGGAACATGCACACCAGCAGGACGTTCTTGCGCCCGTGCGTGTCGCCAAGATGGCCCAGCACAAACGCGCCGATCGGCCGTGCGATATACCCCACGCCGTACGTAGCCAGTGAGGCGACGATGGCGGTCTTCGGATCCCCCTTGGGGAAAAAGATCTGCGGGAAAATCAGCGCCGCCGCGGTGGCGTAGATGAAGAAGTCGTAGTACTCGAGCGCCGAGCCGATCCAGCCGCTGGCGGCGGCTTTCTTCGACTGGTGCTTGCCCAGAGGCTCGTGGGCAGGGGCTGCGGTCATGGTGGTCTCCGGTTTTAGTCTGTGCGGCCTATCGTGAAGGTGGTGCAATGAAGGGCCGTCTGTACACGCACCGCAGCGTAGTCCGCCGCCATGGCGGGGCACAAGCCGCTGCCGGCTGAAAACGTTCGATAATCGCACAACATGGTGCGAATAGCGTACGACTCAAGGGTTTCTCCGAGTCCGTACGCGTGATAAAGGGTTGAGGTGTTGCGCCGGGAAAGTGCGCGATGGGCTGTCGGCCTACAACACCCGCATGATCGACAGCGCGGTGTCCTGCAGCACCTGCAGCACGCGCTGCAAGGCCTGCTCCGTGGTCTCTTCGCCGACTTGCATGTTCACGCTCAACGCGGCAATCACGTTGCCTTGGCGATCGCGCAGCGGCACCGCCACGCCGCGCACGCCGATCTGCAATTGCTGCTCGACCACGGCGTAATCCTGTCGACTGGCCTTGCGAATTTCATCGAGCAGCCGTTCGCGCTGCAGGATCGTGTACGGCGTATAGGGTGTCAGCACGCAGGTCTCCAGCCATGCCTTGACGGCCTGCTCGGGCTGCGCGGCCAGCATCATCACCCCGGCGGATGCAAGCGGCGCTGGCACACGTGCCCCTAGCACGAAGCCCGTGCTCATCACGCGGCTCGTGCTGGTGCGCGAGATGAACACCAGCTCCCAGTCGTCGAGCACGCTCAGGTACGCCACCTCACCAACGGCTGCCGTCACCTGCTGCAGGAAGGGCTGCACCGTGCGGGGCAAGCGGGCCGAGTCAAAGTAAGACCACCCCACCTTCAGCACGCGCGGCGTCAGGCTGAAGAGCGTGCCTTCGCTGGTGAGGTAACCGAGGTGCTCCAGGGTCAGCAGGTAGCGGCGCGCGGCCGTGCGCGTCAGCCCGGTCAGCTCGGCCGCCTGCGTGGGGGTCAGGCGTGGATGCTCGTGGTCGAACGCCTCAAGGATGGCAAGCCCTTTCTCCAGCCCGGCGATCCAGTCGCGCCGATCGAGCGGTTCTTTCTTCATGGCGATAACCCTAGGAACGTGCGATATGTGCGCATGATTGTACGATTATCGAACGCTGTTGCGCGAATGCCGCTTGTGAGCGTACGGGGTGCCCACCTACGCTGCGGGCATCGTCTGACCACCGCATCGCCATGAATCCGCTTCGCCCGGGCCCCCGCCCCAAATGCATCGCCACCGTGTGCCTGTCTGGCACGTTGCCCGAGAAACTGGAAGCGGCTGCTGCTGCCGGGTTTGACGGCATCGAGATCTTTGAGAGCGACCTGCTGAATTTCGACGGCTCGCCGGCGCGCGTACGGCAGATGGCGGCAGACCTGGGGCTGGCGATCATGCTGTACCAGCCGTTTCGCGATTTCGAGGCGATGCCGCGCGATCTGCTCGCCCGCAATCTGGCGCGTGCCCAGCGCAAGTTCGACGTGATGGCCGAACTGGGTGTCGAGACGGTGCTGGTGTGCAGCAACGTGCAGGACATCGCGATCGATGACCCCGCGCGTGCGGCGGACGATCTGCGCCAGATGGCCGAAGCTGCTGCGCAACGCGGGCTGCGCGTGGGTTACGAGGCGCTCGCCTGGGGCCGGCACACCCGGCGTTGGCGTCAGGCATGGCAGATCGTGCAGCAGGCCGACCACTCCGCGCTCGGGCTGATCCTGGACAGCTTCCATACGCTGTCGCTGGGTGACACGTTGGATGGCATCCAAGACGTGCCTGCGGACAAGCTCTTCTTCGTGCAGTTTGCGGATGCGCCCAAGCTGTCGATGGACGTGCTGTCCTGGAGCCGGCATCACCGCAATTTCCCTGGGCAGGGCGATCTGCCTGTCGCGGCGTTTGCGTGCGATCTGCTTGCCGCCGGTTATGCGGGGCCACTGTCGCTGGAGGTCTTCAATGACGAGTTTCGCTCCGCCCCTGCGCGCTTGACGGCCCTGGACGGGATGCGTTCCCTGATCTGGCTGGAGTCGGAAGCCGGTGGCGTTGCGCTGCCTGAGCCCGCCCGTTTTGTCGGCGTGGATTTCCTGGAGTTTGCCGTGGATGCCACTGCCGGGCGGGAGCTGGAGGCGCGCCTGCGTGCGTTGGGATTTGGTCTTGCGGGCCACCATCGCTCCAAGGCGGTGGATCTGTACCGGCAGGGCGGCGTGAATGTGATCCTGAACATGGAGCAGGACAGTGCAGCGTCGGAACACTTCCAACTGCATGGGCCATCCGTCTGCGCGATCGGCCTGAAGGTGGACGATGCCGAGCGCGCAATGACACGCGCCCGCGCGTTGTGTTGCCAGGAGTGGCGTGGGCCGGTGGGGCCGAGCGAGCGCAGCATTCCTGCGTTGCGCGCACCGGATGGCACGTTGCTCTATCTGATCGATGACCGCCACGCCGAGCGCAGTATCTACGAGAGCGATTTCATTCTGCAGCCCGAAGCGCAGTCCGATGCAACCGGATTGGCCTCGATCGACCACGTTGCGCAGGCGCTGCCCGCGCATCGGCTCGACAGCTTTGTGTTGTTCTATCGCGCCGTTTTCGGCATGCAGGCCGAAGCGGTGCAGGAAATTGCCGACCCCTACGGCTTGGTGAAAAGCCGGGCGATGGTGAGCCCGGACCGCAACCTGCGGATTCCGCTCAACGTGTCGGAAAGCGGGCACACGGCAACCGGCCGCTTCATTGCCGCGTATGCGGGCTCGGGCGTGCATCACATTGCCTTCCGTACGGACCGGCTGTTCGACACCGTTGAGGCTATCGACCGCAGCGTGGCCCGCATGCTGCACGTGCCCGAGAACTACTACGACGACGTGGCCGCCAGGCTCGGCCTGGACGACACGCTGCTCACGCGCCTGCATGACGACGGGTTGCTCTACGACCGCGATCCCCACGGCGATTTCCTGCACGTCTACACCGAGCCCTTCCGCGAGCGCTTCTTCTTCGAGCTCGTCCAGCGCGACGGCTACCTGGGCTATGGCGCCGCAAACGCGGCTGTGCGCATGGCCGTGCAAGCGCAGATGAGCCGCACCGGCGCGACAGCGGCTGACCGCTAAACCACGACACCTTTGACTTGACGTCCACGGCGTGTGCGGCTGTGGGCGGGTTCCACGCAACGCCACGGCTGCGCGGGCAGCCATCGCACATCCAACCCCATCACATCAAAGAGGAGACAGGGGAGCCATGAACAAGACAATGATCGCCGCACTGGTACTCGGAGCCACGAGCCTGCCGGCAGCGGCGCAATCCACCGGAGGTGTCACGCTCTATGGGCTGATCGACACCACCATCCGCTACAGCACGCATGAGAATGCGGCGGGCAACAGCAATCTGCAGATGATGGACGGCGTGCTGACCGGCAGCCGCTGGGGTTTGCGCGGCACGGAGGATCTGGGTGGCGGCACCAAGGCCATATTCATCCTCGAATCGGGGTTCTTTCCCGATACCGGTGGTAGTCAGCAGGGCGGCCGGCTGTTTGGGCGCACCGCGGTCGTCGGCCTGGAGGGCGACTACGGCAAGCTTTACCTCGGCCGACAGTACACGCTGGCGCATGAGGTGCTGTCTTCGTATGAAGCGATGGCGTTTGCCAACAACTCCATCGTCGGCTATCAGGGCGGCAACTACACCGGCTTGCGTTACGACAACACGGTCAAGTACATCAAGTCATTCGGTGGCTTGCAGCTGGCCGGCGCGTGGACCTTTGGCGAGGCCGCCGGCAGCTTCAGCAAGAGTTCGGCCGGTGCAGGCTCGATCGTCTACAGCATGGGGTCGGCGGAAGTAGGCGCGGTGTACCAGGTCACGCGCGATGTGTCTTCGGCGTTCTTCGGCGCGGTGCCGGCGGCGCTGGCCAGCAAGCAGACGGTCTGGGGTTTTGGCGGCAAGCTCGATACCTCGATCGCCACGTGGTACCTGGGCTACACAAACAGCCGCCTCGACGTGGCTGATTACAAGAACCAGGCCGCCTATGTTGGCGCGAAGGTGCCAATCTCCGGCGCGTTGAGCTTCATCGGCACCATGCAGTACGACTGGATGAAGCATCTTGATGCCAGCGGCAAGCGCCTGACCTCCGCCGGCATGCTCGATTACGCCTTTAGCAAGCGCACCGACGTGTATGCGGAAGTGGACTACACGCGTCTGCAAGGTGCCTGGATTGCGCTGAATAGCGCTGCCGCGTTCAACAACTCGGGCAATACCTACGGCAACAACTCGCGGCTGGGTGTGATGCTGGGGGTGCGTCACAAGTTCTGAATGCTTGGATATTCGTTGTTGTGACTTCGGCCCGCCGCGATCTGTGGCGGGCGCATGCCCTCCTGGGTATCGACATCGCTGCGCCTGCATGTGCTCGGTACATCCTGTCCCAAAATGTGACGCAATCGCCGCCACGATCGGGCGAAATACAGTTCGCGAGAAATTAAGAAATCGCGTAAAACTGTACTCTTCAGCACCGTACTGATGTGTGCTCATGCACAGCCGCACTGTGCCTTTACGCTTCCCCTATCGAATACACATGCGGCCGGCCGGACACGGGCAAGCCGCCAAGGGAGCACAGTCGTGGAACGGACAAAGCGGAGCACAAGTGCTGGCGGAAAGCCGCAGGCAGGGAGCCTCTGATGAAGCTCTACGAGAAGTTTGCGGACGACCTCGAGCGCCTCATCCGGCAGGGCGTCTACCACCACGGAGACCGCATCCCATCGGTGCGCCAGGCCAGCCAGCAGCACCGCATCAGCATCACCACTGTGCTGCACGCGTATCTGCTGCTGGAGAGCCGTGGGCTGCTGGAGAGCCGCCCGCAGTCGGGCTACTTCGTCAACCTGCAGCGCGGCAATGGCGAGCTGCATATGCGCGAACTGCAGCCGTCCAAGCCGATGGCGATCTCATCGTCGGTGGACGTGAGCCGGCTGGTGCTTTCGACCCTGCGCTCGATTGGTACCAACGATGCGATACCGCTTGGCTCACCGTATCCGGACCCTGCGCTGTTCCCGTTTGAGAAGCTCAACCGCTACGCTTACACCGCAGGCCGCGAGAAGGGGCTGTGGGGCGTGACGGGCGCACTGCCGCCCGGTCATCCCCGGCTGGTGCGCCAGATTGCGCGCCGCTACCTGGAGAACGGCCTGTCGGTCGACCCCAACGAGATCATCGTCACCGTGGGCGCAACGGAGGCCATCAACCTCTGCCTGCAGGCCGTCGCCAAGCCCGGCGATGTGATTGCGGTGGAGTCGCCCACGTTCTACGCCATGCTCCACGCGATCGAGCGGATGGGCATGAAAGCCATCGAGGTGGCGACGCACCCCGAATACGGCATCGACATTGCCGCGCTGGCCGCGATTGTGAAGTCGCAGCCGATTGCGGCGTGCATGGTGATGCCCAATTTTCAGAACCCGCTGGGTTTCCAGATGCCAGACGAGCGCAAGCGCGAGCTGGTTGAGTTCCTCACGCGGGCGGATATTCCCGTGATCGAGAACGGCGTCTACAACGAGCTGTACTACGGCAACGCGCACCCGAGCAGCCTGAAGTCGTACGACAAAAAGGGGCTGGTGCTGCATTGCTCGTCGTTCTCGAAGAGCCTGACGGCCGCGTACCGGATCGGCTGGGCGCTGCCGGGCCGGTATCGCGATCAGGTGGAGAAGCTCAAGTTTCTGAACACGCTGACCACGCCGTCGATCCCGCAATTGGCCATCGCGGAGTTCCTGGAGCACGACGGCTACGAGCACCACCTGCGACGGGTCCGCAAGGCCTACGCGCAACAGGCCAACCTGATGCGGGCGATGGTCTCGCGGTTCTTTCCGGCGGGCACGCGCATGTCAAGCCCGGCAGGAGGCTACGTGCTGTGGGTAGAGCTGCCGCCCAAGGTGGATGCGATGCGCTTGTATCAACTCGCGCTCGAACGTGGCATCACGATTGGGCCGGGTTACATGTTCTCGATTTCGGACACCTACCGGAATTACATCCGGCTCAACTACAGCAGTACGTGGTCGAGCGAGATCGAGCAGGCCGTCATTACCGTCGGCAAGCTGGTCGCGATGTGCGACCGCTGAGCGGGGGCGAATTGGTGGCCGCAGGTCAGCCACCGGTAACGGGCGGGAAGAACGCAACTTCGCAGTCCTCGCGCACGATGAACGCGCCGTCGACGGTCTCCTGATTGACGGCAGCCCGCACCGCCCGACCGGTGCGCAACGCTTCGGCGGTTTGCGCATGCCTCGCGGCCAGGGTGGAGCGCAGTGCGTCGATGCTCAGTTCGGGCACGTCGATGTCGATGGTTTCCTGCGTGATGCCCAACTGCTCGCGAATGCTGGCGAAATATCGGATGTTGAGTTTCATGGATGTGCTTATCCCCAGCGCTTCATGGCTTGCTCGTCGCTGATTTTGGTTTCGACCCATTCGGATGCGCCGCTGCGCTGGATCTCCTTCTTCCAGAACGGTGCGTGAGTCTTGAGAAAGTCCATCAGAAACTCGCAGGCGTCGAACGCCGATGCGCGATGCGGCGCAGCCACCGCAACCAGCACCACCGGATTGCCCAGCGCAATGCGGCCCACGCGATGGACGATCTTCACGGCTTCGACCTGCCAACGCGCCGCCGCTTCTTCAATGAGGGTCCAGAGCGTCTGCTCGGTCATGCCGGGATAGTGCTCCAGCTCCAGCGCGATCACATCGTCGAGGTCGCCGCTTTGTCTTACGACGCCTACGAAGTTCACGACCGCGCCGACCTTCGGGTTGCGCATGATCGGCTCAAGCTCGGCTTGAATGTCAATCGGGACGCGCTGCAGGCGCACCTCGAAGCCTGCGGCAATGTTCAGTTGCCGGCCTTCAGGCTGAAACGCTGTGTTCTCGATGTCTGGGGTGTCGGTGCTGGCCTGCACATCGGACTGTGCGGGTGGGTGATCGGAGGCGGGTGTCATCGCTATGCTCCATGAGGCATCGCCGCGCTAGCGGGAAGGACCGCAGGCCATTGCGGGCGCTAAGGTGGAAGCGGATTCGGTGATGGGCGCCGTGTATTCGACGAAGCCGTTCTCACGGCAGAAGCCAAGTAGCCGGATGCCCGCTTGCTGTGCAATGTTGATGGCGAGCGAAGTGGGGGCAGAGATTGTCGCGACCATCGGAATGCCCACACGGGCGGCCTTGCGCACCAGTTCATAGCTGGCACGGCTCGACAGGAACACGAAGCCGGCACGCGTATCGATCTTCAGGCGGGCGAGCTGGCCGATCAGCTTGTCGAGTGCGTTGTGGCGGCCTACGTCTTCAAAGACGCTGAGCACTTCACCGTTACGGGAGCACCATGCCGCGGCATGGATACCGCCGGTCTCATGCATCAGCACCTGGTGCGCGGGCAGTTCGCGCGCGGCACGCTCGATGGCTGCCGCGCCGATATCGTTTGCGGTACCCGCGTGGTCGAGGCACGCAGGGTGCAGATCGAGCAGTGCGATGCTTTCGATACCGCAAACGCCGCATCCGGAGCGGCCGGTCAGCGTGCGGCGCTTGTCTTTGAGCGCCATGAACGCCTGCTGCGCGATTGTCAGCTGTACCTCGGCACTGTCTGGCCGGAGTTCGGCTTCGATGTCGAAGACGTCAGTCGCGCGTTCGACAATGCCTTCGCTGAGCGCAAAGCCCAGCGCAAACGCTTCCAGGTCGATGGGCGTGGCCATCATCACCGCATGCGAGATCCCGTTGAAGACCAGCGCGACCGGCAACTCCTCGACCACCTGATCGGCGGTTGATGTTGGGGCGCCGTTCCGGTAGCGCGTGACCGTGCAGGACACGCTGCCGGCGTGGTCGGTGGGCGTGAAGCATGGCTGCATGGTGGTCCTCGTGGCGGCGCATGGGTCTCCAAGGTTAGGCGCGTGATTGCGGGCCGGACAGGCACACATTGCCCGATTTGGGCAGAGCACAGTTTGAGCGTGGCGGCATGTGCAAGCCTGCACAGACAACGTCCGGAA
This sequence comes from Ralstonia insidiosa, assembly GCF_008801405.1. Taxonomy (NCBI): domain Bacteria; kingdom Pseudomonadati; phylum Pseudomonadota; class Betaproteobacteria; order Burkholderiales; family Burkholderiaceae; genus Ralstonia; species Ralstonia insidiosa. Next base: position 128,889 of record NZ_VZPV01000005.1, read on the forward strand.
CCGAGCCGGCAGAGCACAGTTTTGAGCAGAGCCGCCAGTTGTGTGCGCATTTCATGCACACCTCGCGGCAGTTGCTCGGAGCACAGTTCACGCGCAGCGAGATTTGATTGCGGGCGGCATTCGTGTCGCGCTACCGTCGGGCACGACTCGCACCAACCCACGTGCGCGTCGCCTTGAAACGCTGCTGCGCAATGCGGCAGTGTCCCGCTGTCACCCAGAGCCTTAGACATCATGGAAATCTTCGATGCACTTCATCTCGCAAGATTGCAGTTTGCGTTCACGGTGTCCTTCCATATCGTCTTTCCAGCCATCAGCATCGGCATGGCCAGCTTTCTGGCGGTACTGGAATGGCGCTGGCTACTGACGGGAGACCAGGCCTACAAGGACATGTTCCTGTTCTGGTCGAAGATCTTCGCCATCGGCTTTGGCATGGGGGTGGTGTCGGGCGTGGTGATGGCCTACGAGTTCGGTACCAACTGGAGCGGGTTCTCGCAGGTGGCGGGCAACATCACGGGGCCGCTGTTGCACTACGAAGTGCTGACCGCATTCTTCCTGGAGGCGGGGTTTCTCGGCATCGTGCTGTTTGGCTGGGAGCGCGTCAGCCCGCGTGCGCACTTCTTTGCCACGCTGATGGTGGCACTGGGCACGTTGATCTCCACCTTCTGGATTCTGGCCTCGAACAGCTTCATGCAGACACCGCAGGGGTTCGCCATCGAGAACGGCCGCATCGTGCCGGTCGACTGGCTGAAGGTGGTGTTCAACCCGTCGTTCCCGTATCGACTGGCGCATATGACGATTGCCGCGTTTATCGTGGCGGGCTTCATGGTGGCGGCATGCGGTGCGTGGCACTTGCTGCGCGGGCGGCGTGACGTGCCAGTCAAGCGCAGCTTCTCCATGGCGCTCTGGCTGCTGTTGCTGCTCGCGCCCATCCAGATCTTTATCGGTGACGCGCACGGCCTGAACACGCGCGAGTATCAGCCCGCCAAGATCGCTGCCATCGAAGGCCTATGGGACACCGAAAAGGGCGGCACCGCGCTCAACCTGTTCGGCTTGCCTGACATGGACTCCGAGGTGACCCGCTATGCGGTGCAGGTGCCGCACCTGGGTAGCCTGATCCTGACGCATAGCTGGGATGGCGAGATTCGTGGCCTGAAGGAATTCCCGAAGGAAGAGCGGCCGTATTCGCCCATCGTTTTCTGGTCGTTCCGGATCATGGCCGGGCTGGGCATGCTGATGCTGCTCACAGCGGTGCTGGGCCTGCTGCTGCGAAAGGGCGGGCGGCTGTACGAAGCCCGCTGGTTCCAGCGCTTCGTGCTCTGTATGGGCCCATCCGGCCTGGTGGCGTTGCTCGCAGGGTGGGTGACGACCGAGGTTGGCCGGCAGCCGTGGACGGTCTACGGCGTGCTGCGTACGGCGGACTCCGTCTCGCCTGTCAGCGCGCAGCTTGCCGGGGTGTCGCTGTTGATCTTTGTGATCGTCTACTTCGCGGTGTTTGGCATGGGCGTGTATTACATGCTCAAGCTCATGCGGCGCGGGCCGGTGGCGCAGGCCGACGCGCACAGCACTGCGCGCAAGCATCCGGAATTGCACAACCGCGCCTTGGACGCGCTGCAAGGGGAGTAAAGCCATGCAAATCGATCTGCCGGTCATCTGGGCCGGAATCATCGGGTTCGGCGTGTTCCTGTACGTCATGCTGGACGGCTTCGACCTGGGCATCGGCCTGCTGTTTCCGTTCTTTGAGTCCAAGGCGCACCGGCAAGTGATGATGAACACGGTCGCGCCTGTGTGGGACGGCAACGAGACGTTTCTCGTGCTGGGCGGCGCGGGGCTGTATGGGGCGTTTCCGGTGGTGTACTCAACGCTGCTGCCGGCCAACTACCTGCCGCTGATCCTGATGGTGGTGGGGCTGATCTTTCGCGGTGCGGCGTTCGAGTTGCGTGGCAAGGCACGCCGCACGCAGAACCTGTGGGATCTCGCATTCATCTGCGGTTCCGCCCTGGCGGCGTTCTGCCAGGGCATCGTGCTGGGCTCGCTGCTGCAGGGGATCAAGATTGCCGATGGACGGTTTGTTGGCGGTGCATTTGATTGGCTGTCGCCGTTCAGCCTGTTCTGCGGGTTCGGTGTGATGTTCACCTACGCCATGCTCGGCTGTGGCTGGCTCATCATGAAGACGGAAGGCAGGCTCCAGCACGAGATGCGCTTGCTGATGCGGCCGCTCACGGGTGTCTTGCTCGGCATCATGGCGGTCATCAGCCTGTGGACGGTGATCGGGCTGCCTGCGGTTGCGCATCGCTGGTTCGGCAGCGGCAATCTCGGCTGGTTTTTGCCGGTGCCCATTCTAGTGGTGGCCTGTGTCTGGGGCATTTTCAGCGCCAGCCGGCGCGCGCATCATCACGCAACGCCATTCCTGCTGGCGCTCGCGCTGGTCTTCCTGGGCTATACGGGGCTGGTCATCAGTATCTGGCCGAACATCGTGCCGCCGTCGTTGACGATCTGGCAGGCGTCGTCCAGCCATTCCAGCCAACTCTTCGCGCTGGTCGGTACCGTCATCGTGCTGCCCATCATCCTCGTCTACAACGCGATGCAGTACCGCGTGTTCCGGGGGAAGGTGCGCGAGGGGGATCCGGGCTACCACCACTGACCACACCGATGAACGATTTCAAGGGCGCGGGTGACGCATCATGATTGTGCGACCACGGGAGAACTGGTTTCGCATGCTGTTCGTCTGGAACGGCTCGGTGCTGCAATCCATCATTCCGCAGCTGATGTTCATGGCGGTGTTCAGCAGCTTGGCGGTGATTACGCAGGGCCGCATCCTGGGCGAGAAGATTCCGCTCAATACGACGCCCTTCACGCTGTTCGGCCTCGCCTTGGCAATCTTCCTGTCGTTCCGGAATAACGCCAGCTACGCACGCTTTGATGAGGCGCGGCACCTGTGGGGCAACCTGCTGATCGCGTCCCGCGCGCTGACTTCGCAGGTGCTGTGCTACCTGCCGGAGCACGTGAGTCAGGCTGACCGTATCAGGGTGGCCAACACCGTGATTGCGTTTGTCTATGCGCTCAAGCATCAGCTGCGCAAGACGGACCCGACGGCAGATCTAACGCGCCTGCTCGGTGCAGAACAGGCGCAAGCGCTGCAACACAAGTGCTACCGGCCAGCGGCGCTCCTCAATGACATCCGAAGCCGCCTGGTCCGTTTGCAAGGCGAGGCGCCGACTTCGGACACGACACGCTGGATGCTGGATGCGCAGCTCAACGACATGGGCAAGACGCTCGGCGGCTGCGAGCGGATTGCGTCCACGCCCATCCCATTCGCCTACAGCGTGTTGTTGCACCGCACGGCCTATGCGTACTGCATGTTGCTGCCGTTTGGCCTGGTGGATTCCACGGAGTTCTTCACGCCGCTGTTGTGTGTGTTCATCTCGTACACGCTGATTGCACTGGAGGCGATTGCCAATGAAGTTGCCGAGCCGTTTGGCATTGCACCGAATGCGTTGCCGCTCGATGCCATTACGCGCACGATCGAGCGGTCCGTCCTGGAGCTATGTGATTGCGAGATTCCGCCCGAAGTTGTGCCGCAGCGCCGGTATCTGCTGACCTAGTGATGGCTTGACCTTTGGGGCGCCAAGTTCTGTGCTCTTCACCCGCAGCGGGGCGTTGCCTGCCGTGCGGTGCAGGATCACGTGTTTGCTGTGCCATGACGCGGCGATGACAAGCGCAGTGCGCTGTACACAGGCCGGCGGCTGTCAACTGTACCTTGGAGCGGATACAGCGATCAGCTAACGTAAGCGGACAGGCTTGCACGGCCGCATCCGCATGAAGCGCATCGCGCTTGCGACGGCAGCGTGCGAGATGCGCACTCATAGAAGGAGGTTGTCGCATCGTGTCCACTCTCTGCGATATCTGCAATGTCCGGCCCGCCGTCGCGCGTGTCGCCGTGGTGCAAGACGGCGAGCGCAAGTCGATCTCGATCTGCGACTACCACTACCGGCAACTCATGCGGCATCAAAGCATGCTCAATCCGTTCGACTCTCTTTTGGGGGGCGGAGGTGGTGGGCTGTCACGCCTGTTCGATGAGTTTGGCGACGCTGAAGAACATGGCGCAGGTTTTTCTGCCGAGGTCCCCCGGGAATCGGTGGACGTGATCGACGCCTTCAGCGAGCAGACCCTTGAGCTGCTGCAGCGTGCTGCGGAGAAGGCCCACGAGCTGCATCGCCGTGAACTGGATACCGAGCATGTGTTGTACGTGCTTGCGGACACCGATATCTGTGCCGCGCTGCTCAAGGAGCTGAAGCTTTCTGCGCAGGATATCCGCAGCTATATCGACGAACACGCCAAGACGGGCACCGACGACGGTGACGCGTCAATGGACAAGACCACGGTGTCACCGCGTCTGAAGAAGGCGTTCCAGTATGCGTTTCAGGCATCGCGGGATCTGGGGCACTCCTATGTGGGCCCTGAGCACCTGCTGATCGGGCTGGCGGCGGTGCCGGAGAGCATTGCCGGCGCGTTGCTGAAGAAGTACGGAGTGACGCCGGAGGCCTTGCGCCAGAAGGTCGTCAAGGTGGTCGGAAAAGGCGCGGAAGATGGCCGGGTGGACGCGCCGAGCGGCACGCCTACGCTCGATAAGTTTGGCCGCGATCTCACCACGCTGGCGCGCCAGGGCAAGCTCGACCCGGTGCTTGGGCGCGCGCAGGAGATCGAAAGCGCAATTGAAGTGTTGGCCCGTCGCAAGAAGAACAACCCGGTGCTGATTGGCGAGCCGGGTGTCGGTAAGACGGCCATTGTCGAAGGCTTGGCGCAGCGCATCATCAACGGCGATGTGCCGGAAGTGCTGCGCGGTAAGCGCCTCGTGGAGGTCAACATCAACTCGATGGTGGCGGGCGCGAAGTATCGCGGCGAGTTTGAGGAGCGTGCCAAGCAGCTGATTGACGAAGTGACCGCCAAGCAATCGGAGCTGATCCTGTTTATCGACGAGCTGCACACCATCGTGGGCGCGGGGCAGGGCGGCGGCGAGGGCGGGCTCGACATTGCCAACGTGCTCAAGCCTGCGCTTGCTCGCGGCGAGTTGAGCCTGATCGGTGCCACCACGCTCAATGAATATCAGAAGTACATCGAAAAGGATGCCGCGCTTGAGCGGCGCTTCCAACCCGTGCTTGTGCCGGAGCCCAGCGTCGAGCAGACCATCGTCATCCTGCGTGGCCTGCGCGACAGCCTGGAGGCGCACCACCAGGTGACCTTTGCCGATGATGCGTTTGTTGCCGCGGCCGAGTTTGCGGACCGCTACATCACATCGCGCTTCCTGCCCGACAAGGCCATCGACCTGATTGATCAGGCAGCGGCCCGCGTGCGGATTGGCGCGACATCGCGTCCGGCGGACATTCAGGAAGGTGAGGCGGAAATCGCACAACTGAAGCGCGAGCAGGATTACGCCGCGTCGCGCAAGCGCTTTGATGAGGCCAAGCAGTTTGAAGAGCAGATCAACGCCAAGCAGACGACGCTCGACGAGAAGATGGAAGCCTGGCAGCGCAAGACCGGTTCGGAGACGCTGGAGGTGACGGTGGCATCGGTGGCCGAGGTGGTATCACGCCTGACCGGTGTTCCGGTGTCGGAGCTGACGAAGGAAGAGCGCCAGAAGCTGCTGAAAATGGAAGAGCGCTTGCGCGAGCGCGTGGTCGGTCAGGACGACGCCGTCGTCGCCGTGAGCGATGCAGTACGGCTTTCGCGCGCTGGCCTCGGGCAAACGCATCGCCCGATAGCCACCTTCCTGTTCCTCGGCCCCACTGGCGTGGGCAAGACCGAGCTGGCGAAGGCGCTGGCCGAAACGGTGTTTGGCGACGAGCAGTCGATCATCCGCATCGACATGTCGGAATACATGGAGCGCCACGCGGTTGCGCGCCTGATTGGCGCACCTCCGGGATACGTTGGCTACGACGAGGGCGGTCAACTCACCGAACGCGTGCGACGGCGCCCGTACAGCGTGATCCTGCTCGACGAAATCGAGAAGGCTCACCCGGACGTGAACAACGTGCTGCTGCAGGTGTTTGACGATGGCCGGCTGACTGACGGCAAGGGCCGTGTGGTGGACTTCAGCAACACGATCCTGATCGCTACCAGCAACCTTGGCGCGTCGATCATCATGGACAACCTTGAGCGACCCGAAGACGAGCGCAAGACCGACAAGGCGCTGCGCGATGCACTGATGCCGGTGCTGAAAGGCCACTTCCGCCCCGAGTTCCTGAACCGGATCGACGAGATCATCGTGTTCAACGCGCTGTCCAGGCAGAACATTCGCGCGATCGTGCAGATCCAGCTTGACCGGGTGAGGCGTACCGCGGCGGCACAGGACATTACCCTCAAGATGGGTGAGGCGCTTGTCGAGCACCTGGTGGAGGAGGGCTATCAACCCGAGTTCGGTGCGCGTGAGCTGAAGCGTCAGGTGCGGCAGATGATCGAAACGCGGCTTGCCAAGGAGATTCTGGGCGACACGCTCAAATCGGGCGACACCGTGGAGCTGGATTTCGACAAGGACAGCGGTACGGTGACCTTCAACAAGCTCGCGCCGCCCGCAACGGAAGGGAAGGCCCCTCTCTCGCAAGAGAAGAGCACCACTGAAAAGAAGCGCAGCAAAGGCTCCAAAGGCACCGCCGAATCTGAGGCCTGACGTATCAGGTTTGTCGAACCCTTTCATTTCAACCCACGGCCGCGCAGCGGCTTTACCAACGCAAGCCCCCAACCCTGGCTGGGGGCGATGGAGATTCACATGGCAAATCGACGCGAAGTTCCCGGCATCCGGCCTTATGACGGCCCTGCCGGCGGCTGGGGCGCGCTGCGGGCAACGGCGCAGGCCGTTCATGACCAGATGGACAAGTTCCAGGCGCCGATCACGCTGATGCGGACCAACCAGCCCACGGGCTTCGATTGCCCGGGGTGTGCCTGGCCCGACAAGGAACACCGCTCCACCTTCCAGTTCTGCGAGAACGGTGCCAAGGCCGTGACCTGGGAGGCGACGAACAAGCGCGTGCCGCCCGAGTTCTTTGCCACGACCACCGTATCGGAACTGCTCACATGGTCCGACTACGAACTGGAAGACAAGGGCCGGTTGACGCATCCGCTGGTGTACGACCGCGAGAAAGACACCTTCCGTGCCGTCGAGTGGGAAGACGCCTTCAACCGCATCGGCGAGATCCTGCGCGGGCTCCCGCCTGATGCGGTCGAGTTCTACACCTCCGGGCGGGCATCGAACGAGGCGGCCTACCTCTATCAGCTCTTCGCGCGGGAGTACGGCACGAACAACTTCCCGGACTGTTCGAACATGTGCCACGAGCCCACCAGCGTTGGCTTGCCGCAGTCGATCGGCATCGGCAAGGGCACCGTGTCGCTGGAGGATTTCGAACACTGCGAGCTGATCATCTCGATCGGCCACAACCCGGGCACCAACCATCCGCGCATGATGGGTACGCTACACGAAGCGTCGCGGCGCAACGTGCCCATCATCGTATTCAACCCGCTGCGCGAGCGCGCGCTGGAGCGCTTTGCCGACCCACAGAACTTCCTGGAGATGGCCACCTACGGTTCGACCCGTATTGCATCGACGTACTACCAGGTCGATGGCGGTGGCGATGCTGCAGCACTGATCGGCATCATGAAGGCCCTCCTGGCGATGGAGGCGGCGCAAGGCGATGTGCTGGACCGCGACTTCATCGCAGAGCACACCCAGGGCTTTGATGCATTCGCAGCCGAACTGGAAGCGGCAACGTGGCCCGACATCGAAAAGGCCAGCGGGCTGACGCGCGCCGAGCTGGAGCAGGTTGCTGAGGCCTATGCCAAGTCGAACGCCACCATCATCACGTATGGCATGGGCGTGACGCAGCACAACAAGGGGACGGCCAACGTGCGCCTGATCGCCAACCTGTTGCTGATGCGTGGCAATTTTGGCAAGCCCGGTGCCGGCATTTGTCCGCTGCGGGGCCACTCCAACGTACAGGGCAACCGGACGGTGGGCATTACGGAAAAGCCGTCCGCCGATTTTCTCCAGCGTATCGAAAGCGTGTTTGGCTTCAAGCCGCCTGCAGCGCACGGGCACGATGCCGTCAACGGCATGCAGGCCATGATCGACGGCAAGGCGAAAGCGCTGATCTGCCTGGGCGGCAATTTTGCAGTGGCGCTGCCCGATCCGGAGCAGAGCTTCCCAGCCATGGGCAAGCTGGACCTGAGCGTGCACATTGGCACCAAGCTCAACCGCTCGCACCTGCTGGTGGCCAAGGAAACCTACGTGTTCCCTTGCCTGGGCCGGACCGAGCTTGATGTCCAGGCGGGTGGCCCGCAGTCCATCACGGTTGAGGATTCGATGTCGATGGTCCACGCATCGGCGGGCAAGCTGACGCCGGCGTCGGAGCACCTGCGCTCCGAGCCGGCCATTGTTGCCGGCATGGCCAAGGCGACGTTGCCGCACAGCAAGGTGCCGTGGATGGAGCTGGTTGCCGACTACGACAAGGTTCGCGACCTGATCGAGAAGACCATTCCGGGTTTCGAGAACTTCAACGAGCGCATCCGCACGCCCGGCGGCTTCCGCCTGCCGTTGCCACCTACCGAGCGCCAGTGGCCGACGCCCACCGGCAAGGCGATGTTCTCCGTGTACGGTGGCGTACGGGAAGACGCTGGTGTCCTCGGTGGCGAAGAGGTATTGCGCCTCATCACGTTGCGCAGCCATGACCAGTACAACACCACCATCTACGCGCTCGATGACCGCTACCGCGGCGTGTTCGGCCGACGCGATGTGCTGTTCATGAACGAGGCTGATCTTGCCGCACGCGGGCTCGAACATGGCGACCTGGTCGACATCGAGACCATCGTGTCCGGCCGGAAGCTACGCCTGGAGAAGATCACAGCCATCGCCTACAGCATTGCGCGTGGCTCCGTGGGGGCGTACTACCCTGAGGCGAACGTGCTGGTGCCCCTGGACTATATCGACAAGGAAAGCGGCACGCCGTCTTACAAGTCCGTGCCGGTTCGAGTCCTGCGCTCTGAGGCGCCCGTATCCGCACCCGAGTAACACCCAAACGGATCGGGCCTGGGTTGTCCTGGCCCGATCCGCTGTGGGATTGGTGATCAGTGCAACGGGCAATCGCGCGCGATCACGTCGCCGATCATCGCGGCCGTGGCGCCAGAGAGCGTCCAGCCAAGGTGCCCATGGCCCGTGTTGTAGAACACGCGCGCATGCCGCCCGCGACCAACGCGCGGCATCATGTCCGGCATCATCGGACGCAAGCCAGCCCACGGCACCACGCGCGAGGTGCCGATCGCAAAGTTGCGGCGCGTCCAGGCCACCAGGGGTTCGATGCGGTCTGCGCGGATGTCGCGGTTGTAGCCGTTGAACTCTGCCGTGCCGGCCACGCGGAAGCGTCCCGCGCCCAGGCGGCTGGTGACGATCTTCGCGCTCTCATCCAGCAGGCTGACCCACGGCGCGCCTTGCATGCTCGCCTCATCGTCCAGATGCACGGTGATCGAGTAGCCCTTGACCGGGTACACGTTGATACGGTCGCCCACCATCTGCGCGACATGCCGGCTGCCGACGCCCGCGCAGACGACCAGCGCATCGGCGGTGATCTCCTGCACGACATTGGCCGCGCTTGTGGAGAGGCGATCATCCAGTGTGGTCTGCAGCAGCAGTCGCACGCCGCGCTCGGTGGTTTCCACGTCGCGCACATCCACGCCTTGCATGAAGCGCACGCCGCGTTTCTCGCAGGCTTGCGCAAGACCGCGTGTGAACTTGTGGATGTCGCCCGTGGCGTCCGATTCGGTGAAGTAGCCGCCGTAGTAGTTGCCGCGCAGCGTGGGCTCGATGGCAGCAATGTCTTCCGGGCTCACGGCGTGGCGCTCTAGCCCGCCGGCAACGAGCAGCGCGTTGGCTTTGCCTGCCGCGGTAAAGCTGGCCTTGTCGTGGTAGACGTGCAGGATGCCGCGCCGTTGCAGGTCGAAATCGATCTGCTCGCGCTCGGCCATCGCAAACAAATGCTTGCGCGCCTCGATGGCCATGCGCGTGGTCTCGATGGTGTTGCGGCGGTAGTGGGCGATGCCCGCCACGAACTCGCCAATCCATGAGTACTTGTGCCACGACGGCTTGGGGTTGAGCAGCAGCGGCGCATCGTTGCGCAGCATCCATTTGATGCCCTTGAGCAGCGTGCCGGTGCTGTTCCAGACCTCGGCGTTGCTGGCGGAAAGCTGCCCGCCGTTGGCGAACGAGGTTTCCATGGCCGGATACAGATGCCGGTCGAGCACCGTGACCTGATAGCCGAGTTGGGAGAGCGTGTAAGCGGTGGTGACGCCGGAAATGCCGGCGCCAACGATGACGATATGCGTCATGGCGGTCCCTATGGAGTGGTGGGTTGACCGGACGATCCGGTCGGCTCACCCCATCTGTCTTGGGACCTGAGAGCTTGGGCACCCGCAGCGTGCAGCGTGAGTGCCTTCCCCTTCGGTGGGCATGCGCGTGCATGCCTCTCTCCAGATTCGCAGTCGACGCCACAGTCCTTTTGCCTGAGAGTTTCCGGGGTGGTTGCTCCATCGGCGCCGGGCATCGTTGCAACCCGGTCTCTCCTGCGGCGTGTTGCAGCGGTGCGTGTTGCGCCCGCCGCGCCTGCGTGCTGCCGGTAAAGGCAGCGGCTGGAGTGTGTCACGGGTTGTGACGTTCGGCAAGCCGGGCGATTGCGGAGGCTGTGCGCTAGCTGAATGCTATGCTGCGCACCCAAGCGATCTGGGCGTCGCATTTTCGCCCGAAGGTCGACGTGGAAACGCCCGCAAGAACACCAAGACAGCCGAGGGGATGATGGAATCGACACCAGCACAGCAGACCACCGATTCGACGCGCGCACCGCTTGCCATTGCAACGCTGCTGCAGGCCGGCTTTACCGCCACATACGCGTCGGCCTATTGGGAGACGGTGGCGACGGGTTCGATGTCGTTGCTGACCGCACTGATCTCTCTGCTGGCGTGCCTGCTGCTTTACAGCGGCGTGGTCCGCCACCTGATGGGCAAACCTGCGCAATGGAGCCTGATGCTCGCAGCGGTGGGCTTGGCGTGGTCGTTCCTCGAGTGGGGCTCGGGGAATCTGTGCTCGTATCCGTTCCTGCTCGGGGCCGTGATCGGCACGGTGGCCTGGGCGTTGGCGCTCAAGGCTTCGCGGCGCGCCTGATCAGCCTTCCAGGCGCGGCAGGCGCACGATAAACCTGGAACCCTTGCCTTCAGCGCTGCTGACGGTAATCGTGCCCTGGTGCAGTTCCACCACGAGCTTGACCAGGTACAGTCCGACGCCGGCCCCCACTGTACCGGCCACGTTGCCTCCGCGAACATAGCGCTCGAACAGCCGCTCGATGTCGCGCTCCGGAATGCCCAGGCCGCGGTCTTCCACCACCACCGATACGCTTTCGGCGTCGCCTTGCACATACACACCGACCGGCGTGCCAGGTGGTGAGTATTTGACGGCATTCCCGATCAGGTTACTGAACGCCTGAAAGAGCAGTTTGGCATCACCAAAGATGATGTCGGGTCCATCGGCTTCGATGTGTTCTTCGATGCGTGTGCCGGGTGTGCTGTCCCGATGCATCTCGCACACCTCGTGCAGCAATGCCGGCAGCGGAAATTTCGTACGCCGCATCGCCGCTGGCGTTGTGGTGTCGAGCCATTGCGAAGAATCGAGCAGATGATCCATCAGATGCGTCATGCGCTGTACTGCAGCGCGGATCTTGCCGCAGCGCTCGTCGATCACTTCTGGCGCGGGCGCTTCTCGCATGCGCATGAGCCGCTGTGCATGGCCATCAATCACGCCGAGCGGCGTACGGAATTCATGAGACGCCATGGACACGAAGTTGCGCTGCAGTTCGGCCAGGCGGCGCTCCTTGTCCAGCAGGTCCTGCAGAACTGCTGCCTGTGCAACCAGTGCATCTTTGCTGCGGCCGAGTTCGATCGTGTTGTCGCGAAAACGTGCCACGGCCCGCGCGATATCGCCGATTTCATCGCGACGCTCAAGGCCAGGAATGTCGACGTGCGTGTCGTTGTTGACGATGTGGTGCATTCGATCGACCAGAACGGCGATCGGGCGCGAGACGGCATAGGCGAGGTAAGCCACCGCAATCACGACCAGGCACGCCGCCACGACGATGGCACCGATGATGAGTTGCCGCGCATCGTGATAGGCCTGTGCTTCGCGCTCGGTTTCAGCGGCGCCGCCGGCCACGCTGCGCTCGGTCATGACGCCCAGCGTGTCATTGGCCAGGTCGAAAGCCCGTTTGGACTCCGTGTGGTAAAGCTGCGTCGCGCCTTTTACTTCGCCAGTTTTGGCAGAAATCATCAGCCGCCTCGCCAGCTCCCGATACATGTTCCACTGCACAACAAACTGACTATAGAGTTCGCGCTCGGCGGCGTCGTGCTCGATCTTGTCGTAGCGTGCCTGCGACGCGGCAATGAGGTCATCCAATGTGGCGACCTGCTGATCCGCCGCGCGCAGATCAGCACGGGACGAGGCGATCAGGAAATCACCCTCGGCGGCACGATAGTCGGAGATGTAGTTGTTCAGATCCCCTAGAATGCGGCTGTTCTTCAGCCAGCGTTCGCTGATCTGTGCCGACACGCTGTGGAAGCTGGCCAACTGGTTGATACTGAAGGCACCCACGCCAATCACCAGCAGAAGAAAGGTCACGAACACCAGCGACAACCGCACCCGGATGGGGCGCAGGATTGACGGAGAGTCGAGGCCGAGCAGGCGTCGCCTGGGGGAGATACCAGAGGCGGGCGCACTGTGGGCCGGCTCCGGAGAGTGCATCGGAATTGTCATGCGCTGGGTCCTTGGGGCTGCAGCGAAGCATCGGTAACCATACCTTCACATGAGCGCATCATGAACGCAACGGCTCCGAAAATCCTCTGTATCGAGGACGACGTCGAGACCGCGGAGCTGATCAGCGAAGAGCTGGTCGAACACGGCTACGCTGTCACCGTTGCGCATGACGGGGAGTCGGGGCTGGCAGCGCTGCTGCGCGAGGAGCCCGATCTGGTGCTGTGCGATGTGAGCATGCCCGGCATGACCGGGTTCGAGCTGCTGGAGCAAGTCGGGACCCTTGCGCCGCGCTATGCCGAGATTCCGTTCGTGTTTCTGACCGCAATGGCGCAGCGCGAATCGGAGCTGCGTGGTCGTCGCCTGGGCGCGGATGACTACGTGACCAAGCCGGTCGATTTCGAGATCCTGATCAGCATTGTGCAGACACGCCTTGCCAAGCGTGTGCGCCCACGCGCAGCGCTGCCGCCGGTGCACCTGAGTGAGCGCGAAGTGGAAGTACTGGCCTGGTCGGCGCGCGGCAAGACCTCTGGCGAGATCGCCACGATTCTCGGGTTGTCCAAACGTACGGTCGATTTTCATATCGACAACGCGCGTCAGAAGCTGGGTGTGGCCACGCGCATCGAAGCCGTAGTCAAGGCTTCGAGCGCGGGCATCATCAAGCTGTAGGGCATGCCGCGCCGGGGGCGCGGCAGTACGCTAGACCGGTGCCTCTTCAAGGGGCGGGGCATCTGGCGGCTCCTTGCCGAGAAACACCATCCGCAGCGCCGGCACGATCACGAGCAACATCAGGGGGCCGACCAGCATGCCGCCCACCACCACGGTTGCCAGCGGACGCTGCACTTGGCTGCCGATGCCCGTGGAGATGGCCGCCGGGAACAAGCCAATGCACGCCGACAGCGCCGTCATGAGCATTGGCCGCATCCGCTGCTGCGCGGCATGGAACATCGCTTCAGTCGGCTTGAGGCCCTTGTCGCTGCGCAGGTCGTTGTAGTACGTGATCATCAGGATGCCGTCCATGACCGACACCCCGAACAACGAGACGAAGCCGATGGCCGCTGAGATGCTGAAGTCCAGCCCCGTCAGGAACAGCGCCGCCACACCACCGGTGATGGCAAACGGAATGCCGGCCAGCGCCATCAGGCTGTCGCGCAGCGAGTTGAACAGCCCATACAGCAGCACCAGGATCAACACGATGCTGATGGGTACCACCACTTCAAGCCGCTTCTTGGCTTGCTCCAGCTCTTCAAACTCGCCGGCCCAGTCGATGCGATAGCCCTGCGGCAGCTTGACGTTCTGGGCGATGCGCTGTTGCGCTTCTTCCACCGTGCCGCCCAGGTCGCGCCCGCGCACGCTGAACTTGACGGGGATATAGCGGGTGTTCTTCTCGTGATAGATGTACGAGGCACCCGTATCCAGCGTGATGTCTGCCAGCGCCGACAGCGGAATGTACGAGTTGCCACCATTCGCATTCGTGTAGGCCACGCGGATGTTGCGTACCGCGTCGATATTGCTGCGGTACTCCGGTGCCATGCGTACTGTCAGTGCGAACTGCCGATCGCCCTCCAGGATGGTGCTGGCCTGCGAGCCGCTCAGCGCGGCTTGCACCACGGTGTTCACGTCGCCGGTGTTCAGCCCGTAGCGTGCCGCAGCCTCACGGTTGATGCGCACGTTCAGGTTGGGCTGACCCAGCACGCGGAACACGCCCAGGTCGGTCACGCCCTTGACCTTGCTCATCTCGGTCTGCACCTGGGTGGCCAGGTTTTCCAGCACGTTGAGGTCCGGGCCGATGATCTTCACCGAGTTGGCCCCCTTCACGCCGGATAGGCCTTCTTCCACGTTGTCCTGGATGTACTGCGAGAAGTTCAGGCCAACCCCGGCAAACTCGCTCGTGAATTCCTTTTGGATCTGCGCGATCAGCTTCTCTTTGGTCATGCCGGACGACCATTGGTCCAACGGCTTGAGCGGCACGAAGAACTCGGCGTTATAGAAGCCTGCCGAATCGCTGCCGTCATCCGGCCGGCCATGCTGCGACACCACCGTGCGAACCTCGGGGTGCTTGAGCAGGATCTGCCGCATCCGCGCCACCGGCACGACGCCGGATTCGAGCGAGGCGGTTTGCGGCATGGTCAGCCGGATCCACAGGTTGCCTTCTTCCAGCGCGGGCAGAAACTCGGTGCCCAGGAATGGCATCAGCGCGACGGTTGCCGCCAAGACGATGGCTCCAATCGCCACCGCGATGCGCCGGTTGGATAGCGACCACGTCAGCGCCGGCTGATACGCCCGATGCAGCACGCGCACCAGCCAGGTTTCCTTTTCTTCAATGTGCTTGGGCAGCAGGTACGAGCACAGCGCCGGCGTGACGGTAAAGGTGGCGATCAGCGCGCCGGCCAGTGCGTAGCCATAGGTGCGTGCCATGGGGCCGAAGATCTGGCCTTCCACGCCTTGCATGGTGAACAGCGGCACGAACGCGGCCACCGTGATGAGTGCTGAGAAGAACACCGCACGGTCCACCTGCAGCGCACTCACAAAGATCATGCGCAAGCGCTCCGGCACACGAAGGCCGAGCACCTTGGCGTCTCGGCTCGTCAGCAGGCGTACCTGCTCGGCCGCCGGCATCTGGAAGTTGCGGAAGATGTTCTCAACCAGAATGACCGAGGAATCCACGATGATCCCGAAGTCCACCGCGCCCACCGAGAGCAGGTTGGCCGATTCCCCCGTCAGCAGCAGGATCAGGATGCTGAAGAAGAGGGCAAACGGAATGTTCACGCTGACGATGATCGCGCTGCGCAGGTCGCCCAGGAAGATCCACTGGATGAAGAACACCAGCAAGCAGCCAAACAGCAGCGAGTGCATCACCGTGTGCGTGGTCACGGAGACGAGCTCCGAGCGGTCGTAGTAGCGTTCGACCTTGACGCCGGCCGGCAGTGTGCCGTCGGTGTTGATCTTGTCCAGCTCGGCCTTGACGCGCGTCACCACGTCGTTGGTCTGCATGGTGCGGTTCATCACCACGACGGCAGTGACGACGTCGCTGTCATTGTCGCGCCCGGCAATACCCAGTCGCGGCTTGAAGCCGATCTTCGTCTTCGCCACGTCTTTGACCTGGACGGGCACGCCGTTGGTCTGCGTGAGGACGATCTTGTCGATGTCCTTGATGTCTTCGATCAGGCCGACACCACGAATATTGATCGACTGCTGCCCGAAGTTGATGGTGCGCCCGCCAACGTTGATGTTGGCGTTACCCAGGGCGGTCATCATCTGCGGCAGCGTAACGCCATAGGCTTCTAGCTTTTTCGGGTCGACCTCGACGTCGTACTCTTTGGTGGTGCCACCCCAACTCACGACCTGCGCCACGCCCGGCACGGTCAGCAGACGGCGTTGCAGCACCCAATCCTGCAGGGTGCGCAGGTTGGTCAGGCCATAGTGCGGCGGCCCTTTTACCTGATAACGCACCACTTCGCCCACCAGGCTCGACGCCTGGATCTGCGGCTGCACGCTGTTGGGCAGGCTGACGTTCTGCTGCAGGGACAGTGCCGCCTGCGTGTAGGCAAAGTAGTAGTCGATGCCGTACTTGAACGTCACGCGCACGAACGACAGGCCGTAGAACGACGTGGAGCGGATGCTTTCCACACCGGGTGTGGTGGCCAGGCCGATTTCCATCGGCACGGTGTAGTACCGCTCCATTTCCTCGGCAGACAGGCCGGGCGTTTGCGCGGTGATTTCGAGAATGACGGGCGCAGGGTTGGGGTAGGCCTCGATATTCAGTTTGGAATAGGCAAACAGCCCCGCCACCACGAATACCAGCAGGAACAACAGGATCAGCGGCCGCCGCAGCAGCGACAGCTTGAGAATCGCCTTCAGCACGGTGGTCCCCTTCAGTCGGCGCTGTTGATGCTGCCGGCAGCTGCCGTGCTCAGGTACAGCGCACCTTCGTTGGCAGCCAGTTCACCCGCCGTGAGGCCTTCGACCACCTGCACGAAGCCGTCCTGCTCAATGCCAAGTTTGATGACGCGCCGGGCAAAGCGTTTGCGGTCGGTCGTGACCCAGGCGGTCATGGTGCCGTCGCCTTCGCGTACCACGCCGTCTGTCGCCAGCGCAGGGGAGCTCATGGGTGCCGCAGTGGTGATGTCGAACGACGTGAACATCCCGGGGCGCAGTTCGCGCTTGGGATCGTCAATTTCCGAGCGCACCAGGATGCGGTGCGTGTTGGCATCCACGGTGGCGCCGACGGTGGTGATCTTGCCGTTGAACGTGCGCCCTGGGAATGCCATCACATGAATCTTGACCGGCTGGCCGACATGCAGCAGCGGCACATCCGCTTCCGGCACGAACGCTTGCATCCACATGGTCGATACGTCCGCAACCGTGAACGGCGCAGTGCCGCTGCCCGGCTGCAACAGCAGGCCCGGCTGCGCGCTGCGCGCCGTGACCTGACCGGAGATCGGGCTCGCCACGGTCAGCACCGAGTCTGTCTTGCGGGTTTCGACAATCTGGTCCATCTGTGCCGGCGTCTTGCCAAACACGGCCAGCGCTTCCCGGGCAGCCTTGTAGGCAGCTTCAGCGCCTTGCTGGTCAGAGATGGCCTGGTCCAGGTCTTTCTGCGCCAACCCTTGGATGTCATACAGCTGATGCGCGCGCGCCAGTGCCGCCGTGGTCAGCTTGCGCGTGCCTGCGGTCGAGATCAGCGTGGATTCCGCCTGTACAAGATCGGGGCTCTCAATATCGAACAGCGGCTTGCCCTTGGTGACCGTATCCCCCACCTTGGCGTAGATATTGCGGATCTTGCCCTGGTAGGACGTGAACACCTGCACTGCGCGGTCTTCATTGAAGTCGACGTTGCCCACGGCTTCGCGGCGATTGGCGAAGTCGCGCAGCTCCACCGGTGCGACTTTGATGTACTGCAGTTGCGAAGCACTGAGCGTGACGGCCTGGCCATCGCGAGACGGGGCGGCCGGCAGCTTAGTGGGCGCGCCATAGGCCGACGTGGATGCGCCGGGCGTTGCGGCTTCCGAGTGCTTTGGACCGCCTGATCCCCCCATCGCCCACATGAGCCCGCCCACGGCAAGCGCGGCAATTGCGCCCCCGAGGGCTGCGGATTTGTAATCGACCTGCACAGCAGTACCCCTGATGATGGAAATTTGCCGGGATGATGCTGGCTGCCTGCAGATCGGTCTACTGTGACGAATCACAGTTCGCAACAAATGGCGTCTCGCCTAGAATCGCCGCCATTCGATCAGACTGGGTGCTTCCATGCCCGCCAACACTGCTTTCCGCACACCACATTCCGCCTCTGTTCTGCTGCGCCTGACTGCCTTGGCAGCGGCGTGCCTGCTGGCTTCCGCGTGCGCGGTGGGGCCCAATTTCAAGACGCCGGAAGCGCCCAAGGTGACCGGCTATACGCCGCAGCCGTTGCCGGAGCAGACGTCGTCCGCCGCCACGCAAGGGGGTGAGGCGCAGCGGTTTGTCTCGGGCATGCAGGTGTCTGACCAATGGTGGAAGACATTCCAGTCGGACAAGCTGAACAAGGTGATTGCCGATGCGTTTGCCGCCAGCCCCACGCTGGCCGCAGCGCAAGCGGCGCTGCGGGTCGCACAGCAGCAAACACGGGCGCAGCAGGCCTCGTTCTTCCCGCTGCTGCAGGGTTCCTATCAGCCGAGCCGTCAGCAGAACGCTGTGGGTACCATCTCGCCCACGCTCACTTCGGGTGCCCCGATCTACACACTGCACACCGCGCAGCTCACCATCAGCTACGCACCGGATGTGTTTGGGTTGACTCGGCGCCAGGTTGAATCGCTCAAGGCGGCGGAGGATGCGCAGTACTTCCAGATGGAGGCGGCGTACCTCACGCTGGCCTCCAACATCGTGGCGGCGGCAGTGCAAGAGGCCTCGCTGCGCGCGCAGATCGCTGCGCAACAGCGCATCGTGGACATCAATAACCAGCTGGTCGACAACCTGCGCAAGCAATTCCAGTTTGGCGCCGTCACCGGGCTGGATGTAGCTGCTGCCGTGACTGCGCTGGCACAGGCCGAGCAGGCACTCCCCAATCTGCGGAAACAACTGGCCGTGCAGCGCGACCTGCTGGCCGCCCTGGCGGGCAAGCTGCCGAGCGAGGGCATTCCCGAGACCTTTACGTTTGCCGATTTCAAGCTGCCGCAAGATCTGCCGGTGTCGCTGCCGTCTGACCTGGTGCGCCAGCGTACCGACGTGCGCGCAGCCGAAGAGCAACTGCACGCCGCCACCGCGCAGGTGGGCGTGGCCATTGCGAACATGCTGCCGCAATTGACGATTACCGGCACCAAGGGTGGCACCGCCGAAATCTTCAGCCAGATGTTCCGCGACGGCAATGTCTTCTGGAGCCTCGTAGGTAACGTGGCGCAGACATTCTTTGACGGCGGCGCGTTGCTGGCGAAGAAGCGCGGTGCCGACGCCGGCGTCGACCAGGCCGAGGCGCAGTATCGCGGTACCGTCATCACCGCGTTCCAGAACGTGGCCGATACCCTGCATGCGCTGGATGCCGATGCCGACGTACTGAAGGCTGCGCTCAAGTCCGAACAAGCCGCGCAGACCACACTCAATATCACCGACAAGCAACGTGCGCTTGGTCAGGTGAACATCCTCGCCGTGCTCAACGCCGAGCAGGCCTATCAGACTGCCACCCAAGCCACCATTGCCGCGCGCGCCAACCGCTTTACCGATACGGCGGCGTTGTTCCAGGCGCTCGGAGGCGGATGGTGGAACCGGGATGGCGTGAGTACTGCCAAGAACTGAGCGTCGGGGGCCGTCGCCTCCTTCTATCGAGAGATAGGTAGCAGCGCCAACCAGACGCCAGCGGCGCGCGCGAGTGCGCTGCTTGCAACAGCGAGTGCATGCGCGCTACGATCCGCGCTCGCCGGAATCCGATCCTCGGCCCGCCGGCAGACCGCCCTGGGGTGCGTTTCATTCTCCCGCCTGTGTGGGCGCGTTTCTGGCCTTGACCGAACGTAGAGGAGCTGCCACTCCATGGGCTTGATGTCGCTGATGGCTCGTATCAAAACCGCGCTGGCCAATCGCCGCATCAGCGCTGACGCTGTCGACGCTGATGCGGCGCCAGCCGAGGCGCACCGTGCCGCCGAGATCGAAGCGCTCATCGCCACGCTTCGGCAGCAAGCCCCCGACATGCGCCGCGGTGCCAATGTCAGCCTGACCGATCTGGGCGTGGATGATGCGTTTGTTCCCCCACTAGTGGCCGCCACGCGCGACGCCGATGCCTACTTCCGCGCGAGCGCTGTCCATGCGCTGGCGGATTACGACCTGGGCCAATATCCGCAAGCCGAATCCGCAGTGCTGCACGCACTGACGCACGACACCGAGGCGGACGTCCGCGCCGCTGCCGTCCTCACCCTGGGCATGCAGTCGGAGGCAGTTGCGCAGGCGCACCTGCCCGCATGTCTTCAAGCTCTCAAGGATCCGAGCGCCGAGGTACGGCGAGAGGCGGTAAAGGTGCTGGGGCGGTGGTCGTCCGAGCCAGTGGTTGCCGCATTGCGCGCACGGCTGCATCTGGATACCGACGTCGACGTGCGCATCTGGGCAATCCATGCACTCGCTAGATGCGATACCACCAACGCGATGCCTGATCTGGTTACCGCCACGGCAGACCTTGACGGCAGCGTGCGCGCCGCCGCGTTGGATGCGTTGTGCGAATGCCTCGACACGGAGGACACCACGCTGCGCGACCTGCTGTTGGCCGCGTTGTCCGACCCCGTGGCGGAAGTCCGCCGGCAGGCGGCCCAGGGCCTGCGCTTCGGTCCGCCGCAGGTGCTGCCTGCGTTGCTGGCCGTTGCCAATGACCCCGAGCCGCGCGTGCGTCTGGAAGTCGTCATCGCGCTGGGCTGGCAGCGCGATGCGCGGGCGGTCGACGCGATTGCGGCGCGCGTGTTTGATGAGGCGGATGAGGAGGTGCGCTACTACGCCGTCAGTTCGCTCGGTGAACAGCGCGACGCACGTGCCACGCAACACCTCATCACCGCGTTTGAGACACCCGAACTTGGGCACCGCGTCCGTTGGGGGGCGCTGTGGGCGCTTGGTGATAGCGGTGATCTTGCAGCAATGCCGACGCTTCTTGCGGCGCTGCGTGACCCCGATGCTGAGTTCCGCGCGCAAGCCGTCGAGTCGCTTCGCAATCTGCTAAGCGGCGCACATGCGGATGCCGAGCACGCATGGCCGACGTTGCGTCCCGCATTGATGCAATCCCTGCGGGACGACGATGACAATGTTCGGGAACAAGCCGCACGGGCATTGACGGCGATTTTCACGCTACCGGCGCTGCACGCGCTGCTTTCCAGCTTGCCCGAGCACGATATCGCTGCCATCCATGCATTGCAGAGCGCAATGGCTGCACGCGAGGAAGAGGAGGCGGTGGCAACCGGACCCATCGGCCGCGGCACTGTGCACTACGCGTAGCGGGGTTTCCGCGCGCAAACATCGACCAGTAATCGGTGTGTTCTGGTAGGCTGCAAAATCCTATCGTCCTCAGCGCACGCCAATCGATGCCAACCCCAGAATCGCAAGCCGTTGCTGGTCCCGTGACCCGCAACGCCATCTTTATTGTCGCCACCCTGAACCCAGGCGCTGATCACGCGAATGTTGTCCGCGCATGGTGCGCCGACGTTGCGGCGCTTGTTCGCTCAGTCGGCAAGCGTGTTCCGGCGGGTCAGCTGTCATGCGTTTGCGGCTTTGGCTCGGATGCGTGGGATGCGTTGTTTGGCACACCGCGGCCAGCGTCGCTGCATCCGTTCCGCGTGTTCGGATCGGGGGAACGTACCGCTGTCGCAACGCCAGGCGATCTCCTGCTGCATATCCGTGCAGACCAGATGGATCTCTGCTTTGAACTGGCCACGCAGCTGATCGGCAGACTGGGCGCGGCGGTCAAGGTGGTCGACGAGGTGCATGGCTTCCGCTACTTCGACCAGCGCGCCATGGTCGGCTTTGTTGACGGCACGGAGAATCCGGAGGGCCGCGAAGCCGTTGATTTCACCGTGATCGGTGATGAGGATGCGGCCTTTGCCGGCGGAAGCTACGTGCTCGTGCAGAAGTATTTGCATGACATGGCCGGGTGGAACGCCCTTTCCGTCGAGGCGCAGGAGCACATCATCGGGCGGACCAAGCTGTCCGACATTGAGCTGGACGACGATGTCAAACCATCGTGGTCGCACAGTTCGCTGACAACGCTTGAGGAAGACGGGCGGGAGGTGAAAATCCTGCGCGACAACATGCCGTTCGGCCGGCCGGGTTCCGGCGAGTTCGGCACGTATTTCATCGGCTACGCACGTTCGCCGGCGCCAATCGAGCAGATGCTCGAAAACATGTTCGTTGGCCGCCCGCCTGGCAACTATGACCGCCTGCTGGACTACAGCCGCGCGGTCACGGGCAGCCTGTTCTTCGTTCCGTCTGCAGATCTACTGGAGGCGTTGGCTGAGCGCGGATCGGGGGAGGGCGGCGCCTGAGATGCGGGAGCTTCAAGGTAACCGCTGACGGATCACCCGGCGATGTCCTTGGGCGAGCGACCGACCAGGACGTTGCTGATGGTGGTGCCGTCCATCGAGTCGAGTGTGACGAACCAGTGGATCGGCGTCACGGACGTGGCAAGCTGCTGTGCGGGCGGCACCTCCGCGATTGGCTCGAGCGTGCAGAGTGTGCTTGAGCGTAGTCCGGCCGCAGGCTGCATCGCCCGGCAGGTGAAGCCGCGCGACTGAAGCGTCTTGATGGCCGCTTCCAGCCCCATGGCGGCCGGTATCCAGCCGGCGAGCTGCTGCCGCGCTTCCCGCGCCGACTGCTGGGTGTGGAAGGTGTCGTCGGATGTGTCCGCGCCCGTGGCAACACCACCTTGCGCCAACAAGAGAAGCAACAGCAGCGATAGCGCGTGGAAGCGGGAGAGCTGCGGCATTAAGGTGACTCCTGATCTTGCGGGCTGAGCCGCGGGCATCGAGATGCGAACGCGAAGTTGCGGTGCATGGTAGCTCAGAGGTGTGGGCTGCGTGCACACGAACAGAGTCGTCTCTGAGAAGAAGCGGGCGTGTCATGTCTATCCTCGTAGTGAATTGCCGGGATTGGCGGATAGGCAAAGTGTGTGGCGATGCGCCGCGCCGAAAAACGGTATTCGAGCTGCAGGCCGTGCAGGTCCAGGGCCAAATTGAAGAGATAGGATGCTTTTATCCGTCTAATTCATCGATTGAATGTCAGACTGCACAAAGAATCGAAAGGTATCGCTTTAAAGCGAGATTCAATAAGGTGTTCGCAAGGGAAATACAACACGCTGTCTAAAGACGAAATCGCCTCGGTCGTTGAGCGGGTGGTGATACCGAGAGATCGATTTCCGAATCTTTGACACTGGCCGACGATATTGCACCGTCTGCCAACACAACAGCGGTACAACTTTCCAAGCGAGAACATCATGGGATTCCAACAAGGGCTGAGCGGCCTCGATGCCGCATCCAAGTCGCTGGACACGATCGGCAGCAATATCGCCAATGCCAACACCGTGGGCTACAAGAAGGCGACCACCGTGTTTGGCGATGTCTATGCGCGCTCGCTGGTTGGCGCATCCGACAGCCAGATCGGACAAGGCGTGAACGTGACGCGCGTGTCGCAGTCCTTTACGCAGGGCAATGTCACGCGTACGGGCAATCCGCTGGATATCGCCATCAATGGCACGGGTTTCTATCGCATGGTGGACCCGGGCAGCGGGCAGGTTTCGTACACCCGCAACGGTCAGTTCCACACGGATAAGAACGGCTACATCATCTCCGCCACCGGCCAGAACCTGACGGGCTACGGTGTGGATAACACCGGCAAGGTCAACACGGCCGTGCTGACCAACCTGCAGATTCCGGTGAACGATCTGGCGCCGCTGGCAACCACCAACACGGCATTTGGCGTCAACCTGGATTCGGGTGCCAAGCTGCCGACCACCACGCCGTTCTCGTCCACCAACTCGCAAACGTTCAGCCATTCGGTGTCGCAGCAGGTGTATGACGGCACGGGCAAGGCCCATATGCTCACCAACTACTACGTGCGCACGGCCACCGGCTGGGATGTGCACGCCATGGTGGATGGTGCGGCCCCCACCGGCGGCAACCCGATCACCTCGCTCACCTTTAACGGCAATGGCCAGTTGACGTCCACCCCGACCAAGATTCCGGTGGCGTTTGCCGGCATGAGCATCGGCAACATCGACCTGACAGGCACCACGCAATACGGCGGCGGCTACAACGATACGGCCCCCGGCGTCTCGCAAGACGGCTATGCCACCGGGCGCCTGGCCAGCTATGCGGTGGGCAACGACGGTACGGTGATGGCGCGCTACTCGAATGGTCGCAGCTCCGTACTGGGGCAGATTGCCATGGCCAACTTCAAGGCGCCGGACGGCCTGCAGAACATTGGCGGCAACCAGTGGGTGGAGACCTCCAACTCGGGCGCTGCAAACCTCGGTACGCCGGGCATGGGTTCGTTCGGTCTGCTGCAATCCCAGTCGGCAGAACAGTCGAACGTGGACCTCTCGGCCGAGCTCGTCCACATGATCGTTGCACAGCGTTCGTACCAGGCCAACGCGCAAACGATCAAGACACAGGACTCGATCCTGCAGACGCTCGTCAGCCTGCGTTGATCGCGCACGGCAAGCGACAACCCGCCTGGGGCGATTCCGGCATGCCGGGGCCCCCCCGGGCGGCTTCCTCCCAATTCTGACGAGAGGCCTCCAATTGATTCGCTCTCTGTGGATCTCCAAGACCGGGATGGACGCCCAGCAAACACAGCTGGACGTCGTCTCCAACAACCTGGCGAACGTCAACACGACGGGCTTCAAGCGCTCGCGCGCCGTGTTCGAAGACTTGCTGTACCAGAATGCCCGCGAACCAGGTGCGCAGTCGTCGCAGCAGACCACGCTGCCTTCGGGCATGCAGATCGGCACCGGCACACGCGTTGTCGCCACCACGCGGCTGCACACGCAAGGCAACCTGACCAAGACCGGTAACTCGACCGACGTGGCCATCAACGGCAACGGCTTCTTCCAGGTGCAGATGCCGGACGGCACGCTGGCCTACACGCGTGACGGCAACTTCCGGATCAACCAGCAGGGGCAGCTTGTCACGTCGAGCGGCTACGCGGTGCAGCCTGCGATTACCGTGCCGCAAAACGCCAAGAGCCTGACGGTTGGCAAGGACGGGGTGGTGACGATCACCACGGCGGGCACCACGAACAACACGCAGGTGGGCACCTTCCAGCTGGCCAGCTTCATCAACCCGGCCGGCCTGCGCAGCATGGGAGAGAACCTGTACGCAGAGACGGAAGCCTCCGGCACCGCCAACCTGGCCGCGCCCGGTTCCAACGGCGTGGGTGTGCTCAACCAAAACTACGTGGAAACGTCCAACGTGAACGTGGTGGAAGAAATGATCCAGATGATCCAGACGCAGCGTGCGTACGAGATCAACAGCAAAGCCGTGCAGACGTCCGATCGCATGCTGGAAAAAGTGGCGCAGCTCAAGTAACGCCCTGCGTTCCTGATCACGCAGATTCTTCTCCTCGCAACTATGAGCTCCTCTCTTCTGAACATTGGCGCATCGGGCTTGCGCACCGCGGGCATCCACCTGCAGGTGACGGGCAACAACATCGTCAATGCCAACACGCCCGGCTATTCGCGCCAGGAAGCAGTGCAGACGCAGAACGTGCCGCTGTATGCCGGTGTCGGCTACCTGGGGCAAGGCGCCGATGTCGCCACCGTCAAGCGCATCTACGACCAGTTCCTGACCACACAGGTGCAGAGCGGCCACGCGGCCACCAGCGCCGCCAACCAGCTCAGCAGCCTGCTGACTGGCTTGGACAAGTACCTGGGGGATCCCAACAGCGGGCTGAGCTCGGCGCTCACCAGCTTCTTCAATGCCGCGGACGGCCTGGCGTCCAAACCGTCGGACACCACGGCGCGGCAGGTCTTCCTGAATGCCGCCGCTGGCCTGCAAAACCGCTTCAATGCGATTGCGGGGCAGATGAATGCGCTGTCCGGGCAGGTCAATACGCAGGTGCAGACGCAAGTCAGCACCGTCAACGGCACCGCCAAACAGATCGCCGCACTCAATGAGCAGATCGCCAAGGCGGAGGCTTCCACCGGCCAGCCCACCAACGACCTGCGTGACCAGCGCGACCAACTGGTGCTGACACTCAACAAGTCCATCAAGGCCAGCGCCGTGCAGACGAGCGACGGCCAGTACAACGTCTACATTGGTAACGGGCAGGCCCTGGTGCAGGGCAATCAGAGCTTTGAGCTGACGACGGTGTCGTCGCCGTACGATCCGACGCAATTGTCGGTGGGCTACAAGAGCCCGGCGGGTACGGTCAGCATTGACGATAGCCAGCTTGGCGGTGGTGCCCTGGGCGGGCTGATGGATTTCCGCCGCAATACGCTCACACCGGCACAAAACAGCCTGGGCCGTCTGGCGACCGCGATGTCGTCCGCCGTGAACGCGCAGAACAGGCTAGGCATGGATGCCAACGGCAAGATGGGCACCGACCTGTTCTCTGTGGCCGGCCCCACCGTCGCACCCAGCAGCGGCAACACTGGTAGCGGCACGCTCACGGCCAGCGTCACCAATGCCAACGCAGGGCAAGGGTACGACTATCAGGTGAAGTATCAAGGCGGCGCCTATACCGTGTCGCGCTATCCGGATGGCTCCGGCGCGGTCACTGTCACCAGTTGGCCGACCACGGTGGATGGCGTCACGCTCAACCTGAGCGGTGCCATGAACAACGGGGATTCATTCCTGGTGCGCCCGACCGCCAACGCTGCGTCCAGCATGAAGACGCTGACGAACGACTACCACGCGGTCGCCGCAGCCTCGCCCGTGGTGGCGGACCTGGGCAGCAACAACAAGGGTAGCGGGGCAGTCACGTCCGTCGGCGTGAATGCGGGCTACGCGGGGGCGCCGCTTGCCTCGCCGGTCTCGCTCACCTACAACGCGGCGGGCGGCGGTTCGCTTTCAGGCTTCCCGGGCACGGTGACTGTCACCGTCAACGGTACGTCGACCACGTATACCGGCACGGCACCCTACACCCAGGGCGCGACGTATGCGTTCAACGGCGTTCAGATGACGATGACAGGCACGCCCGCAAACGGCGATACCTTCAAGCTCTCGCCCAATGCCGCCAACAGCACCGACAACGGCAACGCCAGCGCGTTGGCCAAGCTGCGCAATGCCGCACTGCTTGATGGTGGCACCACGTCCTTCGGTTCGGCCTGGAACAACCTGACCACGCAGGTGGGCGTGCAGACCAACCAGGCCAACGGCAATCTGACGGCGCAGACGGGGTTGCTGGCGAGTTCCGTGCGCCAGCAGCAGTCGGTGTCTGGCGTGAGCCTGGACGACGAGGCGATGAACCTGATGCAGTATCAGAAGGCCTATCAGGCGTCAGCCAAGGTTATGCAGACGGCAAACAGCCTGTTTGACTCGCTGCTGTCCATCGCAGGCCGTTGAGATTGGGCGATGTCTGCCTGAACCGGGCCAGCGTCATGCTGGCGCCAGGTTTGTCGCGGCGATCAGGTCTGAGGGCAGTTGCAGCGGCTTGCCGTAGCCAAAGCAGTGTTGTGCCAGCGGGAAGGCGCCTTGCCGAACCTCGTCGGCATATTGCGCGACGGCCTCACGCATGACGGCATTGATGTCCGCGTAGCGTTTGACGAAGCGCGGCGTGTAGGCGTCGAAGCCGCCCACCATGTCTTCGGTCACCAGCACTTGGCCGTCGCACGCAGCAGAGGCACCGATGCCGATCGTCGGGATCGTGAGCGTTTCCGTGATGTGCCGCGCCAGTGCCTCGGCGGTGCCCTCGATGACCACCGAGAACGCGCCAGCCTGCTCCACTGCGCGTGCTGCCTCGAAGATGCGTGCGGCCGATCTCGCATCGAGCCCCTGCGCCTTGAAGCCACCGGTGGCGTTGGCCTGCTGTGGCATCAGGCCAATATGCGCCATGACCGGTACGCCGCGCTCGGTCAGGAAGCTGATGGTGTCGGCCATCTCGACGCCCCCTTCCAGCTTGACCGCCTGCGCGCCGGTTTCACTCAGCAGACGCGCCGCACTGCGGAACGCCTGGGCGGGAGATTCCTGGTATGTCCCGAACGGCAGGTCGACCACCACGCAGGCCCGCGTCGACCCGCGTACCACCGCTGCGCCGTGCGCGATCATCATCTCGAGCGTGACGCCCAGCGTGCTGGGCATGCCGTACAGGACCATACCCAGCGAATCACCGACGATGATCACATCGGCATGCGCGTCGACCAGGCGAGCCATGGGGGTGGAATAGGCCGTCAGCGAGACCAGGCTGCCGGCGCCTTTGCGTGCGCGCAGCGCGGTGACAGTGTGGCGGGAGAGGGCGGTATGTGTGCTCATGGAATGGTTGCCGAACAGTGGATGCACCACGGTATCATCCGCGGCGCGCGCCCGATCCCGCGCGGAGGACACCCTATGCTGCTCGCAGGACAAGCTCGCAACGCCTACGTGGTTCCGCCCATGGCAATGCTGCCGCGGCCGCTGTTCGTGCGGGCGTTCGAGATTCCCGGCAACGGTTGGGTGGAATCCCACAGCCATCCCTGGGCGCAGTTCACTTACGCCACCGCCGGCGTGATCGAGATCGATACCCCACTGGGCCGTCATCTGCTGCCGCCGCACTACGCGATGTGGATTCCGCCGGACATGCCGCACGCCGTGTCGACGCGCGAATGCGTGGCCTTCCACAGCCTCTATCTCGATGCGGCCGCGTTTGGTGCCCATCCACCACGTGCAGGCGCGATGCTGTGCGTGACGCCGTTGCTGCGCGAACTGGTGGCAGCAACCGCCGAATTGCCGGTGGACTACGACATGAGCGGCCCCGACGGTGCCCTGGTGTGCCTGATCATGGATCGCATCCGGCGTCTGCGGGCTGCGCCGTTATCTGTGCCCATGCCGAGCGACACGCGCCTGCTCAAGATTGCGCGCGCATTGCACGTTGATCCGGGCGACCCTCGCACGCTGGATGATTGGGCTGGTCAGGTCGGAGCCACCCGTCGCACGCTTTCGCGCCTGTTTCGGCAGGACACCGGGTTGTCGTTCGTCGAGTGGCGGCAAGCGCTGCGGCTGCTTGCCGCGTTGCTCTTGCTGGAGGCAGGTACCGCCGTGAGTGTGGTTGCCGAGCAATTGGGCTACACGTCGGTATCCGCATTTATCGCGGTCTTCCAGTCCCGCTTCCAGGTCACGCCGGGGGTGTTCGCCCGCACTCGGCAACTTGAGGGCAAGGCGGATTTGCCGCCGGCGCTACCTGTCTAGGGATCGTCCCTCAAACGCTTCCTTCACCGGCCTCGGCGTCCGGCGCTCCGTAGTAGAGCACGCCAAGCTGGATCGGCGCACGACCCGCTGCCTTGCGCTGCTGGTTCGTGTCGCGCAGCGAGTAAGCGCAGCCGCAGTATTCCTGCTGATAGAAGTTCTCGCGCTTGCTGATCTCGATCATCCGGGCAGAACCCCCACCCTTGCGCCAGTTGAATTCCCAGTACATCAGATCGGGATAGCGTGAGGCCGCGCGTACGCCGCTCTCGTTGATCTGCTGCATGTTCTTCCAGCGCGAAATACCCAGCGAACTCGTGATGACCGGAAAGCCGTGCTCGTGCGCGTACAGTGCCGTGCGCTCGAACCGCATGTCGAAGCACATCGTGCAGCGCACACCGCGCTCGGGTTCGTGCTCCATGCCCTTGGCGCGGGCGAACCAGTTGTCGCGGTCGTAATCCGCGTCGATGAAGGGGATGCCGAACTTCTCCGCAAAGCGGATGTTTTCATCCTTGCGCAGGTCGTACTCCTTACGTGGATGAATGTTCGGGTTGTAGAAGAAGATCGTGTAGTCGATGCCGGAAGCCAGCATGGCTTCCATGACCTCACCGGAACATGGCGCGCAGCATGAGTGCAGCAGCACCTTGTTGTGCCCGCCGGGCAGCGGCAACGCCTTGCGTTCAATCGGAGTCATAGGGGCCGTCATGGGGTTCCTTGCGCCCCGAGCTCGCGCTCGAAGCATGCTCAACTGCTATGTATGAATATGATTCATTTAATTTAAAAAACACATCATTTTACTTCATGAGATGGAATTTCTAGAATCGGCGGATCGATTTGATTCCATCGGAAACTCCAGACAATGACCACCGTCCACAACCTTGGTTTTCCCCGCATCGGCGCCAAACGCGAACTCAAGTTCGCCCTCGAGTCCTATTGGAAGGGCGAGTCGTCGCGCGACGAATTGAAAGGCCTTGGCGCCCAACTGCGCCAGCGCCACTGGCACAACCAGCAAGGCCTGGACTTCGTGCCGGTGGGCGACTTCGCGTTCTATGACCAGGTGCTGGACATGAGTTTCACGCTCGGCAACCTGCCCGAGCGCGTGCGCGACTTCCATGGCGATGCGCTGGACAACTACTTCCGCGTAGCCCGCGGCCGCTCGGCGCAATCAGCAGAACATGCCGCCTGCTGTGGTGGCGTGGCAGCCGGCGAGATGACCAAGTGGTTCGACACCAACTACCACTACATCGTCCCCGAGTTCGCCGCCGATACGGCATTCAAGCTGGATGCCTCACGCCTGGTCGAGCAACTGGCCGAGGCCCGCGCGCAAGGCGTGCGTGCCAAACCGGTGATCATCGGCCCCGTTACGTACCTGGCGCTGGGCAAGGCCAAGGACGAGTCCGACAAGCTCGCACTGTTGTCACGCCTGCTGCCGGTCTACGCCGAATTGCTGGCCGCGTTGGCCGCGCAGAGCGTGGAGTGGGTGCAGATTGACGAGCCCGTGCTGGTGACCGAACTGGCGCCGGAATGGCAGGACGCCTTCCGCACTGCTTATGCGGCGCTGGCCACGAGCCCGGTCAAGCTGCTGCTGGCCACGTACTTTGGCCAACTGCAAGAGAACCTCCCGCTGGTGGCCGAGCTGCCCGTGCAAGGTGTGCATCTGGATGCCATCAACGCACGCCAGGAGGTTGCCGCGCTGATTGCCAAGCTGCCGGCTGACCGCGTGGTCTCGCTGGGCGTGATCAACGGCCGCAATATCTGGAAGACCGATCTCAACGGCGTGCTGGACTGGCTGGAGCCGGTAGCCAAGCAATTGGGTGATCGCCTGTGGATTGCGCCGTCGTGCTCGCTGTTGCATGTGCCGGTGGATCTGAACAGCGAACAGAAGCTCGATGCCGATGTGAAATCCTGGCTGGCCTTCGCG
The DNA here is from genome assembly GCF_008801405.1 of Ralstonia insidiosa. Lineage (NCBI taxonomy): Bacteria > Pseudomonadati > Pseudomonadota > Betaproteobacteria > Burkholderiales > Burkholderiaceae > Ralstonia > Ralstonia insidiosa. Next base: position 159,949 of record NZ_VZPV01000005.1, read on the forward strand.
CTGCAGAAGCTGGAGGAACTCAAGGTGCTGGCCGTTGCGCTGCGCCAAGGGCGTGAGGCGGCAAAGGATGCGCTGTCGGTCAACCGTGCCGCCATCGATGCGCGCCGTAGCTCACCGCGCGTGCACAACCCGGCCGTCAAGGCGGCGGTCGACAAGATCACCCGCGCGCTGGGTGAGCGCCAGAACGCCTACGGTGCGCGCGCCCCGAAGCAATCGGCGTTGCTGAACCTGCCAGCGTTCCCGACCACGACGATTGGCTCGTTCCCGCAGACGGCGGAGATCCGTCACGCACGTAGCCAGTTCAAGGCGGGTGCCCTGGATGCAACCGGCTACAAGCAGGCCATGCGTGCTGAGATCGAGCGCAGCGTGCGCGAGCAGGAAGCCCTGGGCCTGGATGTGCTCGTGCACGGCGAAGCCGAGCGTAACGACATGGTCGAATACTTTGGCGAGCAACTGCAGGGCTACGCCTTCAGCCAATTCGGCTGGGTGCAGTCGTACGGCTCGCGTTGCGTGAAGCCGCCCATCCTGTTCGGTGACATCAGCCGCCCGAACGCCATGACGGTCGAATGGATCCAGTACGCCCAGTCGCTTACCAGCAAGCCGATGAAGGGCATGCTCACGGGCCCGGTCACGATCCTGAATTGGTCGTTCGTGCGTGACGACCAGCCGCGCTCGGTGTCGTGCTACCAGCTTGCCTTGGCGATCCGCGAAGAGGTGTTGGACCTGGAGCGTGCCGGCATCAGCGTGATCCAGATCGACGAGGCTGCGCTGCGCGAAGGCCTGCCGCTGCGCCGCGCGCAATGGCAGGAGTACCTTGACTGGGCGGTGGAGTCGTTCCGCATCACGGCCAACGGCGTGCGTGATGAAACGCAGATCCACACCCACATGTGCTACTCGGAGTTCAACGACATCATCAAGTCGATTGCCGACATGGATGCTGACGTGATCACGATCGAAACCTCGCGCTCGGACATGGAGCTGCTCGACGCGTTCGACAACTTCAAGTACCCGAACGAGATCGGCCCGGGCGTGTACGACATCCACTCGCCGAACATTCCGACGCAGGATCACATCGTGCAACTGATGCGCAAGGCCGCCGAGCGCATTCCGCAGGAACGCCTGTGGGTCAACCCGGACTGCGGCTTGAAGACACGCCAATGGGCAGAGGTGATTCCGGCGCTGACCAACATGGTCGCTGCTGCGAAGACGCTGCGCGGCCAGTAAGCGCATTGCCGGCTGCGCCTTGAGCGTAGCTGGGCGCCCGTCTCTCTATCTCTATATAAGAAGATCCTTCGCCCCGGACATGCCCGGGGCGATGCCGTTCCAAGGCTCCTTTCATAGGAAAATGCAGCCGCCAGCGCGTCAATCGGATCGCCCTGCGGGATACGGCGGTTATTTTTGAAATATTTTTTTGCCCGCAATCCCAGTCCCAGCCTGGGCTAGCGCGGATTCTTCACGCGCTGGTCATCAGTTGGTCACGAGAAAGGTGTTGCCAAGTGCGGGAAACGTCCTTATAGTTCGCCCCTCGCTGCAAACGACAGCGCCGAAACGAAAGCGACGGCGGGGTGGTTAAGGCGGTGGAGAAGTAAGTGTGGTGCGGGTTTGCGGGTTGTCGGGTGGTTAGCGGCGGTCTGCGGTTGCGGTGAAGTTAGCGACGCGTTGAACGATAAAAATTCTTCAGCAAGTTGTTGACAGCGACGAAAAAGCTCTGCATAATCTCGTTTCTCTGCTGCAGCAAACGCAGCGACGCGGTGAACAAAGTTGATCGCGCAGTTCTTTAAC
>NZ_VZPV01000006.1 GCF_008801405.1 Ralstonia insidiosa
ACGGGCGCGCCTGCTCCCACATGACCGCCTGATCACCATCGAGGACCCCACCGAATACCCGATGAACTGGGCGATCCAGCTCGTCACCGACAGCAAAAGCTTTCCGCAGATGCTGACCAAGACGCTGCGCATGGACCCTGATGTTGTCCTGCTCGGCGAGATCCGCGACGCGGACGCGGGCGAGGCCACCCTGCAGGCCGCCGCAACCGGGCACCAGGTGCCCACCACGCTGCACGTGACCGACCCATTCGAAACGTTCACGCGGTTGATGGGCATGGACCATGTGCGGCTGTCACTGGAAATCATCTGCAACCACAACCTGATTATCGGCCTGATCGCGCAGCGCATCGTGCAGATGCTGTGCCCGCACTGCAGTGTGCCTCTCGATCAGGCCAGCGAACAGTTGCCAGCCTACATGCTGCGAGCCTTGCATACCTGGGGGGACTTGTCCGGCGTGCGCGTGCGCGGCACGGGTTGCCCGCACTGCGACGGCAAGGGCATCGCTGGTGAGCAAGCAGTGGCCGAGGTGGTGGTGACCAGCGAAGCGCTGATGCAGGATTGCATCGAGCACGGCGTGTTGGTAGCGCGTCGTAACCACCGCCGGCGTGCCGGCTCCGATAAGCCGATGATTGCCCACGCGATCGATCTTGTGCTCGCGGGCCGGCTGGACCCTCGAGATGCCCAGCGCCGAGTCGATGCCATTCCGATGCGGGATGAAATCGATCTGCCGCCGGACGAAACGTCGGAGGTGACATCATGAGCGGCCTGTCGTGGACGCTGCGCCGGCGCCTGTATCAACAGGCTTCGTCGCAACTAGATAACGGGATGACGCTTTCGCAGGTGCTTGGGGAGTTCAGCACGCGCTTAGCGCGCCGTGGGCGTAAGCGTGCCGCAGAGGCCGCCGATGAGGTTGCGCGACGGGTGGTGGACGGCGATCCCTTCGTTCTAGCTTTGGGCGACGACCTTTCGGACTTGGAGCGCAGCGTGCTCGACGCCGGCGACCAAGCCGGCCAGTTGCCGGATTCCATGCGCCTGGTGATGGAAGTGCGTGATCTCACCACGCGCCTACGTCAGAAACTGCAGGCGAGTTTCTTCGCGCCCTCCGTCTACCTGGTTAGCTTGTACGCGGTGCTGTTGTTGATTGGTGCCTCGATCGTGCCGCAGTTCCTGGACGTGCTGCCGCTCTCCAAGTGGACCGACTGGGCCTATGCGATGTATCTGATGGGGGATCTCGCCGTCGGCTGGCCGGCACCGATTTGCTTCGGCGGGCTGCTGATCTATGCCGTCTGGTCATGGTGGGCGCTGCCGCGCTGGATTGGACCCGCGCGCGCGTTCTGCGACCGGCGCTTGTTCCCCTTCACGGTCTATCGGGAAATCACTGGCTTCACCTGGTTACTGTCGTTCGTCGCGCTCTTGCGCGCCGGCATCCCGGACACGGTGGCGCTGGACAACCAGATTGCGTCCGCTTCGCCGTGGCTTGCCTCGCGTCTGAAACCTATCCGCAATGGGCTGATTGATGGTCTGAGCCTACCGGAAGCCATGCGGGCTACCGGGTACGGCTTTCCATCCCCGGACTTGATCGATGAGATCGGCGCCTACGCCGGCTTTGACGACTTCACTGACAAGATCGCCGTGGCCGTGCGCCAGTACGCGGAAGTCATCGAGCGGCAACTGCTCGCGCGGGGCATGTTGATGTCGGCGGTCTTCACGGGGTTCATGTTTCTCGCTTTCGTGGTGCTGCAGCTTGGCGCCAACTCGCTTTCATCGATTCTCACGTCCGCGATGGGGCAAATCTGATAGCTCGGGCGTGATTCACTTTTAGAGGTTATTTATGGATCGTCTTCTCGGAAACATCATCGCCATTGTTCTGACGCTCTTGGCGCTCGTCGGACTCGCCTACGCGGGCTACAACGGCTTCCAAAATCACAAGGCGGGCGTGGTAGTCAACGACGTCGCGCAGATGATTACCAATGCCCGTGCAGGGTTCTCACAAAGCAATAACGGCTATGCAAATTTCACCACGGCCAATGTTCCGGCAATGATCAACGGCGGTATGTTCCCGACCGACATGGTGCGTGGCAATACGGTCGTTGATCCATGGGGTAACCCGGTCACGCTTGCTTCGACCAACAACGCCTCGCAAGGCGTGGTCGGCTTCGGTGGCGGCGGCAGCGAGACTGCCTCGCAATGCGTGAAGGTAGCCACCGGCATGAAGGACTATGTATCACTAGACATCAACGGTCAGGTTTTTACACAAGCGAACCTGCCAGATCAGGTCACTGCTGGTGCGGCCTGCAGCGCCACGGCCACGTTTTCCGTGACGTTCCAGTGAGCATGATGTTTCACAAGCTGGAGTCAGCGCCATGGCTTTCTTGATGCTGCCCATTATCACAGTGCTCTTTTTCCTGGGTGTCGGAGTCCAGGCCTGGCAGCTCGCGCAGGCTGTACCCGGCGCGGGCGTGCCGGGCCGCATGGAAGCCGCGGCCAACGTGTCGGCACAACAGGCGCTGGTCTTCGGTGCGGCTTGCGTGGCTACAGCTAGCGCGACGCCGGGCCTGATTAGCGCAAGCATTTCACCAGCACTGCCAGCTGGCGTCTCGACGCCGGCTGGCGCGGTATGCATGGCTGCTGCTCGCGCTGGCGGCGGACGCGACATCTACGGCTATATGCCGGTGGCACCCGGTGCGGCGGGATTCTTGATCCAAAACACCCAGGGCAATGTGGCGTGGTTTCGGGTCAGCAGGCAGGGCACGGCTGTGAACATGGTGACCGGCGTGACCTACGCCGTGCCAACCATGATTCCCGTTGGTGCACTGATTGATTGGGTGCAAACGACTACCTGAGGAATTGATTCATGGACGCCCTATTGGGATACATCGTTGCGCTGGTGCTGTCGATGCTGAGTCTTGCCGGCTTCACGACATGGGCCAAGGTCGGTGTCACCAACGTGCAAACTGCGGCCGTGGCGAGCCAGATGCTCGTCTTCAACAAAGCTGCGCAGCAGTATGTGCAGGACAACGCCGCTACGCTCGTGGCTCAGGCTACAGCTACTACGCCAGTGTCGGTGACCACGGCCACGTTGATCAATTCAACCCCCTCATATCTGCCTGCGGGATTTTCGTCGACCAATGCCTTCGGTCAAACCTGGCTACTACAGGTGCTGCAGCCGTCTGCGAACACGCTGCAATCCCTTGTGACCACACAGGGCGGCCGGGCGGTCACCGACGTCAAGCAGCTGGTGCAGATCGCGGCGCAGGCTGGAGCGCAAGGTGGTTTCGTGCCTTACACCGGGCAATTGGGCGACGCAACCATGACACCTAACAATGCCTATGGCGCGTTCGGCGGCTGGCGTGTGTCGCTCACCGGTTACACGAACCCTGGAAGCGGCCACCTGGCTTCGCTGTTGGCGTTTGGCGGCGCACAGGTCAACAACAACTATCTGTACCGGGTACAGGTTCCTGGACACCCGGAACTCAACCAGATGCAGACAGCGCTCGACATGACGGGCAACGACATCAACAACATCGGCAATGCGAACGCCACACAGGCGCATCTGACCGGTACTGGCGCCCCAAACACGGCATGCGCAAGCGCCGGTGCTATTCGCACCAGCACGACGGGAACCGGCCTAGTGATCTGCAGCGCCAGCACCGGCGTCTGGGAGCCGATTGGCACCGCAGTAGCTAACGTCACCAATGGCATGCCCTGCAACAACAACGGTCAGATCGCCACAGATGCAACCAATGCCGGTTACATCTGTAAAAACAATCAATATGTGGCGATCAACAATGCGATGGGCAGATTCGCGATCAATCGCCAGTTCACAAATGTTACTGACGGTATGACCTTCGCCAAAGATAGTTGTCCCGGCGGCACGCCTTGGGCCATGTATACGCCGGGGACATTCCTTGTGAACGATACCGGCTATGTGAATCCGCCAATTGAAGGAAACCTTTTCACCGCTATCGACCAAGGCGCGGTCTGGTATGCGCAGGCATCGGCCCGCTCGTCGTCGACCTGGTACAGCGGGAACGACACCGGAAATCTTGGTGGCCAGCTCGTGGGTACGCTGACAACGGGCTGTCAGTATTGACCGAACGTGTGAGGAGAAGAGAAATGTGCAAGAAGCAAGTGGCCTTGACGGTGTTGTCCTGCGCTGCGATCTGCGCCGCGTTATTCGGTGAGGCTCAAGCGCAGCTGGTTAAATTGCCAGCCGTACCGTTCACAGTCGCGGATTGTCATCCGGGCGATCATTGGGGATCGTCGCCAAGTCATGGCGGCTTGCTGCGATGTCTGACAAACAATCCGCCGCCCGCGCCTACGTGCCCGGCGGGCAGCACCCAAACATCAGCTCCTGTGTGGAACGGGGAGGCATGGAGCCAGCCGGTGTGCGCGGTAATTCCGCCGCCTGCTCCACCGTCACCGCCGCCAGGTCACGTGGTTGTGGCAACGGCCACCACCAACAGCTGCGGAACCCTTGGGGCCTTCAATACATATGCTGACGGGACGTATGACGCAAGCAATCCCGATTGGAGCCAGTCTTTCTCTGGTACTTGGGATCAGATGTTCAGCAATGGAGCGGCATATATGAACCAGAACTACGCTCGTTACTATCAGCCGATGTACATCCCCCAGCCTTCGGACCCGAATACCGCGACCCAATACTTGTCGCGTGTCTTCTTTGTCAACAACCCGTGGGCATGTGGTGGTGGCGTGGGCTAAGTTAACCAGACCCGCCAGTTACCTCATTTCTTCGCCTTGGCCCGCGCCTGAAGAATTTCCAAGATGAGGCGTGGGACCGAAACAGTCTCGCCACGCTTCACAGATTCCTGTGAAGCTTCGCGCAGCAAGTCCTGGTGGAGTTTCTGCGGTAGGCGAACCAATACCCCTTTTTTGTCTTCAGTCATGATTGTCCTGATCAAATTTGAGAGCGAATATATTTCGCTGATAGCAAGATAGCATGCTACGATGATATCATGAACACCCAGAGAGGTCGCCTCTCGCCAAAGCTCAACTGGAGAAGAAGAATGCGAAACACCAGCCAAACAATCTGCATCACCAAGTCGCTTGCCGCGCTCTCCCTCGTTGCCGCACTCGCAGCGTGCGGTGGTGGCGGTGGAGACAGTAGCACTTCCTCGTCGACAAGCGGATCTTCAAGTTCGTCAGGAGGATCGCCGTCGCAAACCGTAACTGGCACGCTATCAACGCCTCAATACACGAGCGGCAGCGCGCAAATCACGGCCTTCAATCTGCTCAATCAATACCGTGCCCAGTGCGGCATTCCCGCGCTGCAGGAGAACACCGTACTGGATCAGGCAGCACAGAGCCATGCAAAGTACATGGGCCTCAACAGCGCCATATCGGATAGCGAAACATCGGGAAGCGCAGGATTTACCGGTGCGTCTTATCAAGATCGAGCGGTGGCCGCAGGATTGCCGACTTCCACGTTTAGCACAGGTGTGAGCGGAGGTGCTTCGATCACAACTAACGGCTTTACGGCTGCTCAAGCAGGGCAGATGTTTGTCAATTCCCTGCTGGCGGGGGTGTACCACGCCGCAATCGTTGCTTACCCTTCCAATACGATGGGGATTGGGGAATACGAAACGCAATCTACCAGCAGTGGTCTGGCTTGGACGAATGCGTGGGAAAGCATCAGCGTGCTGGTCAGCCAGTCTTCGATTTTTAGCAACACGCCGCTTACGTTCCCCTGCCAAGGGGTTACCGGTGTGCCGTATAAATCGACAAGCGAGAGCCCCACTCCGCCGAACGTCTCGAACTCGGGCTGGGGCACGCCGGTTGTCGTGATGGGCAACACGTCCGACACGATCATCCTGCAGAACGCATCCATGACTGGCCCGTCAGGCAGCGTTGCACTTCAGATCCTGAATTCGACAACTGACCCGAACAAAGCTCTTGGTGCATATCAGGCCGTCGCCTACCCGACGTCGCCGCTGCTGCCGAATACGCAGTATTCGGTCACTCTGACCGGCACCGTCAACGGCACGGCGTTCTCGCGTAACTTTACGTTCACGACCGGCAATGTCGTGGGTTAAAGCGCAAACGTCTTCCTGAAAAGAACCCTTCTGCTCAACAGATCACGCCCATGAAAAACGGCCCATAGTCATCTGAACGAATCGCTCGCCAAGGTGTTTGCACCACCGAAGCGCGCGTTACCGCAAAAGCCCCAGTTTCCCAACAGAGGAATGAACCATGGCACTCGCCTTTTCAGCCAAAGCGGGCGCGAATATTCGCGCCGCCTTCCATCATCTCCGTATGCGCGTGCAACGTTGCGCGCTGCGGCTGTCACAGCCTCACGCCAACGTGCGCGCGCTCACGAGCAGTGGCGTTGCCATTCCAGCCTCGCGCGGTGTCGTGTCTCGGGCGATTTTCTGTCTGCCCTCTCTGCCTGCGAGCCAGCTTACCCAGCGGATTTGCCGTTTCTGACTGTCCGTGATTTTCCGGGAGAAGTTGGCATGCACCTGACTGTTCTTGAACGGCAGGCGCTCGCAGATGCCGCAGCTGAGGGCTTCGACGAAATCGAAGCAACGCTGCAGCGCCTGCAGATCGTCAATGCCGCGGCATTTCATACGCTGAGCACCTTGGCGACGCGCGTGTTCTTCGACCAGCCTGTTCGCAACGAACCGTGCCTGGCGTATGTACGCGCGCACCAGCCCAAAGGCGATTGATTCCCAACCCGCACTAGCACCAGGAGGACCTACAGCATGGCATCCGTCAACAAAGTCATCATCGTCGGCAATCTCGGCGCCGATCCCGAAACGCGCTACATGCCCAGCGGTGATGCCGTTACCAACATCCGCGTGGCGACCACCGACCGCTACAAGGACAAGGCCAGCGGCGAGATGAAGGAAACCACCGAGTGGCACCGCATCGCCTTCTTCGGTCGACTGGCCGAGATCGCCGGCGAATACCTGAAGAAGGGCTCGCAGGTCTACATCGAAGGCCGCCTCAAGACTCGCCAGTGGGAGAAGGACGGCCAGAAGCAATACAGCACCGAAATCGTCGCCGACCAAATGCAGATGCTTGGCAAGGCGCCCGGCGATCGTGGCACGGCAGGCGCTAACGATTTCGAGAGCGACGACGAGATTCCGCTGTGATTCATCCCCGGAGCCCGTCGATGAACTCGCGCGCCATCTTTCCTGACAGTCTCGCCCAGTTCTGTGCGGCCCGCGCCGGAGAGAAATACCGGCCGCACAACGGCGTCGAAGGAGAGCTTTTCATCGACGCCTGGTGCCGCAACTGCGTGCGAGCTACGCACGCCGGGATGGAACCTCTCGAATTTGATGCGAGCGCCTGCCTCATCGTCGGGGCCACCTTTGCATACACCATCGAGGACGCGCAGTACCCCAAGGAATGGCAGTACGCCCAGGACGGGCAGCCCTGCTGCACGGCATTTGTCCGCGTCGGCGAAGCCATTCCCGCGCATCGCTGTGAGCGGACCCGTGACCTTTTCGATCGGGATGCGTCATGAAGGGCTCTGCATTCCTGCTCGTCATGGCGCTATTGCCGGCGCTGGCCTTTGCCGACTGTATTGACGAAGCCGCCAGGTTCCACCAGGTCGATGCGCGCTTGGTGCGCGCCATCGCCCAGGTGGAGTCGCGGATGCACGCGGACGCCGTTGGCGCCAACAGCGATGGCAGTACCGACATCGGTCTCATGCAGATCAACTCAAGCTGGCTACCCAGCCTGGCGCGCTATGGCATCACCCGAGCGCATCTGTTTGATGCTTGTGTCAACGCCTACGTAGGAAGTTGGATTCTGTCTCGCAATATCCAGCAGCTCGGCCTCACGTGGGATGCCGTCGGGGCCTACAACGCCAAGAGCCCGGCAAAGCGTCTCGCCTACGCGCAAAAGGTCTATCAGGCGTTGGCGACGGCCAGCTCTACGCCGAGCCGCGCAATTGCCAACCCAGTAGCCTCAGTACGGCCTGTGGAGGCGCCGCGTGCTGCTGCGCGCCGCCGGCAGACGAACACGTCATCGGACATCACCATCGTCTCCTGGGAGCCACCCAATGAATGACCAGCAGACACGTGGTTTCGCGTTCGAGGTCCTCCATGACTACCTGCGTGATCTGCAGGAAATGATGGCAGACCCGGAAACCAACGAAATCATGATCAACCGCCACGATGTCGTGTACCGCGAGCGGCGCGGTGTGATGGAGCGCATCGAAGGGCTGGCGATCGCGCCTGCCGCGCTCGATACCGCCATCACGGTTCTGACCAATATCAACGACAAGGATCAGGCGCCGCTGCTCGATGCGCGCCTGCCAGGCCTGCGCATCGCAGCCGCCCGATTCCCCGTGTCAATCCACGGCGACATGATGTCGATCCGCAAGCACTCCGTGCGGCGCATCGCCTTGGATGATTACGTGCGCAACGGTGCTTTCGCCGTGTTGCCCGCCTCGCAGAACCGCTTCATCGGCCGGCAGGATCGGACTGTTCTCGACCACGCCGCTGAAGGCGGCGAGGCGTTGATGCGCTGCCTGCAATGGATCATGCGCCAGCGCTACAACATTGTGTTCTCCGGCGGCACCTCATCCGGCAAGACCACCCTGCTCAATGCGTTGCTCGAAGCGATTCCGGAATCCGATCGCATTGTCACCATCGAGGACACCGCCGAACTGAAGATCGCTTTGCCCAACTTCGTGTCGTTCGAAGCGAACCAGAACATCACGATTCGCAATCTCATTAAGTTCGCACTGCGCATTCGGCCCGACCGCATCTTTGTGGGCGAGGTCCGGGGCGCCGAGGCCTTCGACCTGGTGGAAGCACTGAACACCGGGCATGACGGCTCGATTTGCACACTGCACGCCACGAGCGCGGATGAAGCGCCCTACAAGTTGGAGTCGTACATCCGCATGAGCGAGGAAGGCCGCCTGATCGCCACCGAGGATCTGCGCAAAAAGATCGCCTCGACCTTCCGCTTCTTCTTGCATGCCGATCGACAAGGTGATGGCACGCGCGGGCCTGTTGAGCTCCGCGAAGTGCTGGGCGTTGAGGACGGCCGCTACAAGACACGCCTTTTGTTTTCCCGTTTCGCCTAATCAACCAGGAGTCTGTAATGAACGTTCTGTCCCAACTGCACCGCATCACCAACCTCGTCACGCAGGGCTATCTCACCACGCACTCGCGCCTTGCGGACACGAAGCAAGCGATTCACGCGCAGGTGGATCGTCACCGCAGCTTGATCCGCAGCGTGCTGTTGGCGCTCTGGATCGAAGCCATCCCCGGCCTCGCGCGTGCTGGCATCTGGAACGGGGGCCTGTGCAACATCTACCAGCAGGTGCTTGACAACGAACTGATCATGATCGTGTCCCTCGCTGCATTTGCCGGGGCGTTCATCTTGTGGCTGCTCGATGACGGCCACAGCAAGATCAAGCAGAACATCCTGCGCGGGTTCGTCGGCACCATGGCGCTGATCAACATGCCGGTGCTGTGGTCGCAGCTCTTTAACAAGGGCGTGGCCTGCACCGCCTGACGATCATGACTACCGCGATCGAAGCCGGCACGCCGGCGGCGGATACGCCCGCCGACTCCCTGTCCGTGCCCATCCGCAAGACCATGCTCGAAAAGTTCCTGATGGGGGGCATTGACAGGAAGCTCTGCGCCGGCGAGCTCGCCATCCTCATATTCACCGCCGTAGGCCTGCGCAATCCGTGGGTCCTGCTGGCGCTTCCGCCGACGCATCTGATCCTGTGGCTCGCGACGAAACGCGATCCTGACCAATTCAACTGCTATTTGCGCTACAGCAAACAGGGCGACTTCTACGAGCCGCGGCCGATGCTTCGCCAGACACGTAATGCTCGCCCCAAGGGCTTCGCGCGAGGTGAACTGTGCTGAACAACCCTACGCTCTCGCCGTTCGACCGAGAATCGCTTACACAGATCGAGGAACGCCTAGCAGGCCGGAGGCGATCGACCGCTGAGCTCGTGCCGTGGCTATTCAAGTACAGCGATTTCATGATCGCCAACAAGGATTCAGCCTTGATGGTGTCCTTTGAATTCACGGCACCTGATTCCAACAGCATTTCCATGACGGTGATGCGTGAACTTTACGAGCACGTCGCCGCCAGCCTGGGCAACCTGTCGCGCTATCCTATCTCGCTCTGGTGGACGGTCCATCGGCGCTTGGATTCGCGCTATGTCACCCTGCCCATGCCGGACAAGGTTGCGCAGATGGTCGACGACGATCGGCACGCGAATTTCTTGGCCGAAGGCAACTACGTCAACCGGCATTTCGTCACGTTCTCGCTTCTTCCCCAGGTCGGGCTCGACGCATTCGCCTCGCGCGTCATGCATGGCGTTACGCATGACGACCTGTCGATCCCGAGCGCGCTCTGGGAGGCCGTGCGTGCCACGTTTTCCGACCAGTACCAGTTCGCCTACACGCAGTCCGAACTGGAGGCTGCTGTTGAAACCTTTGAATCTATCCTGCACGGCTTCGCTGCAGACAACCCGCACATCAAAATGCGGCGTCTGGCCGGCAAGCGCCTCGGCGGATTTATGCACGCGGTCTGCTCCCCGCCAAGCGATCACATCACTGAACTGGACATCCCGGAAACGCCGGCACTCGACCAGGCGATGTGCGACACGGAAATTACGCCGGGCCACGACTACCTGCACTTCTACTCGAACGGGCGCCAGCGATACGGCATTGCAACGGGGATTCCGGGGAAGCGGGACTACTGGCCAAGCAATGCGTCGCCAAAGACTCTGGACGACCTCCTGAAGATCAAGGGTGAGCTCACCATCAGCCATTGCTTCCGTGTGTCGTCACCCAGCGCAGCAAAGCGTTTCATCGACAGTATCCGCAAGTACCACGAAGGCCAGCGCTTCGATGTGCGCCAGCTGCTCGCGGCGACCCTGCGCGGGACTGATATGGACGCCAAGCCAGGGCGCCAGAACAAAACGCGCCTGAAGGCCGCCGAAGAGGCGAACACACGCGCCGGCAAGGTCGAAATGCTTGAGGAGATCTACGGCTTCTACAACTTCACCGTCATTGCGTACTCGCCCGTGTTCGAGGAAACGCCGGCCTCGAAGGGTCTTGCCGGCGAGCAGGCCTACAAGAAAGCCGTGGCGACACACAACGCCGTGGAAGACGTTCTGCGCGCAGCCCAGTTCATACCGGTGCGCGAGACTCTGCACGCCATGTCGGCGTTTGCGACCACCATTCCGGGTATGTGGCGCGAGTGCGCGCGCTGGGCGTTTCTCGACACCGAAGCCGTTTCCCGCTTGCTGCCGCTGCGCGGCGTCTCGCGCGGCTCAATGTTCAATGCGCATCTGTCCAAGCAGATGCGCACACGGATTCCGGCGCTGGCGGCGTTTACCACCGAATACGGTACGCCTTTCTGGTTTACCGCCTACCTGATGGACCTTGGCCACATGCTCATCTGTGGCCGCTCGGGCTTCGGCAAGACCATCTTCATGTTGCTGTGCGCGACACTGTTCCGGAAATATCCGAACGCGCGGCTGATCGGCTTCGACATGAATTTGTCGATGCGCATTCCGACTGTCCTGCAGGGTGGGCGCTATCTGCAATTTGCGGCCGATGCCAACACCGTGGCCGAAGAGGAGCGGGCAACCTGCAATCCCTATGTCCTGCTGGGTCATCTCCGCCATCTCAAGTTCCTAGTCGACTGGACCGTGCTGCTGGCCAGCCAGCGAGGCTATCGGCCCACCACGGACGATCGAAAAGCCATCGAGAAGGCGATACGCGCAGCTGCTACGCGCGACCCTCAATTCTGGCGTCTGCGGTTCGTGCACGCCTCCCTGCCCAATGGCCCGCTGAAAAACGAGCTTGACCAGTGGGTGGGCGAGGCGGTCGACGCGCTCTACTTCGATAACGAACAAGACGGTTTCGACGACACGCAGTGGACCTCGATTGCAACGGACAAGATCCTCAAGGATCACGCCGTTGCGCGCCCGTTCCTCTCCTACGCGACCTACCGTATTCAGGACGAAATCGAGCAACGCCGGTTGCGCGGGGTCATCGCGCCAACCGTCGTCATGCTCCCGGAAATCTGGTCGCTGCTCGATGACAACCAGTTCGCCAAGCAGATCGGTGAATGGATCGTGACCATGCGCAAGCTGCTCGGTTGCGTTTGGATGGACGCACAGACCCCCGAACAAGTCGCCAACTCACCGATTTGGCCCGCCATCCGCGACAACGTTCTGATCCGCGTCTTCGTGCCCGTCAAGGATTTCAAGCCGGATACCAAGAAGGCCTACGAGGAAAAGTTTGGTCTCACGCAGACCCAGCAGGACGCGATCAAGAAGCTCAAGGCCAAGCGCGACTACTTCATTACCGAGGACGGCGGGATCTCCCGCAGCGTCTCAGTTCCCCTGCCTCCGCGCACGGAGGCCATCCTGCGCTCCGAACTGCAGGCGCAGATCCTCTTCGATCGGCATATGCGTTCCGGTGAGCCGGACTGGAAGGAGCGCTACATCGAGGAGGCCACTGCACAGATCGAAGCCGACAAACTCAACCTAGACGATGAGGACCGCCATGCATAAGACCTTCATTCGCAATGACATCGAGGTGCGCGTATTTGCTGCCCCCAAGGCACTCGAACCCGAAACCCGGAAGCAGTACGAAGAACTCAGCTTGACCTCCGCTGAGGTGAATGCAGTCAAGGCCTCGCGTATTGCCCGCACGGCGAAGCGCGCGGCCGCAGCGCTCGCGCTCTGCACGTCAGCTTCGGCATTCGCCGGCAGCGTGGCTGGCTTCGGCGGCGCGACCGAGATTACGCAGTTGCTCAACAACGCCGAACTGGTGTCCTCGGTTGCCCAGCAAGCCCAGATGGTCGAGCAGAACATCCAGGCGCAAATCACCCGGCTGCAAAACCTCGCCCAGGTGCCGGGCGAGCTCATCAACGAGACCATCGCGCCCTACACCCAGCAGCTCGACAACTTCCGGTCCCTCTACTCGGCCGTGACGGACCTGCAACAAGCGGCCCAGTCCACCAGCCAGTTGTTCAGCAATGCCATGTCGGACATGAGCTCGGCCAACTTGAAGCCGTCGCAGTGGCTGTCGGCGCTGTCGTCACTCGCGAAATCGCAAGGCGGCGTGTACCGGGCACAACTCAACCAGGACTTGAATGCCATCAGCTCGCTGGCCAAACGTGCTCAGAACCTGCAAAGCATCCAATCCAAGATCCCAGGCGTCACCGGCAACGTTCAGGGGCTGCAGATGCTGAATCAGCAAACCAACGTCCTGGCCGGCGAAATGATCGATCTGCATGCCCTCATGCAGCGACAAGTCGCCATGCAGATGCAAGACAAGGCGGACCAGTCGCAGAACCGCGACAACGTGGCACAGCTGCTCAAAGCTCGCTCGGCACAGGCTGCGGACATCAATACGAAGGAACAAACCATGATCCAGAACGCCCCGGCATTCCAACTGCCGCGCGATCAATAACCCCTTCTGACTCTCATAAAGAACACGACTTCACCATGCTGATACGGTGGCTCATCCTCCAACTCTGTCGATCACGTGCCGAATTGCGGTGCGTGATCCGCGTCGTGCGCGCGTACCTGGCAGCGCAGCACGCGACCGCCCAGGAGCGGACGCCACCGTTGCGTTTCTCCAATCTGTTTCAACGTGGCGCGCTGCAGCCTCGCCACCGCGTCAAGGACGCGCGTGTGCGCCGCTCAGCGCGCCTGTCGATGGTCTACGCCATTCTCGTTGTGCAAGCGGAATCGCCTCAGCTCCTGGCCGCCGCCATCGTCGCCGTGCCGGCCGCGCTGGTGATGGGAACCCTGTACGCAACCGGAGTCCTGGATTAACGCTATGGATGACATCCTCAGCACAATCAACCAACTGTTCGCCGCCGTACAAAGTGCGGGCTCATCTCTCGAAAACCTCTTTGTTTCTGACGGCATCGACTTGCTTGCGGCGCTTGGATTGATCGTCGCGACCTGGCACACCTTGCTGTGGCTGCTCGATGGTGATTTTCCGAACTACTTCTCGATGATGTTGCGCCACGTCGTCAAGGTCGCGGTACTCCTCCTGATCCTCACCACCTGGTCAGGCACGGTGCACAGCTACTTCGTGAGCAACATGCAAACCATGGCCGATCGCGTCGCCGGTGGCAGTGCCGACTCGAATACGCTCGCCAACACCCTGGTCGGCGCCATCCAGACGGTCATGTCCGGCACGCGCACCCAATCGCACACAGTCTGTACCGATGTCCCGGATTACACGCTGGACGGCGGCATTCCTACTGGCACCAGCCACCAGGATTGTCATGACGTCAACGACAACGCATTGGACAACACCAGTTTCTGGACAGCCTTCAAAACGTTGCCAGTTGTGCTGCTCACGCTTCTCGCAAAGGCCATCGCTCTGATCGCCATGGTGCTCTGCGTGCTGATCTTCGTTGTGGTCGTGCAAATGGGCTCGATCCTGCTTCACATCGCCTTTTGCCTTGGTCCCATTCTTGTGCCCTGGTTCGTCTTCCCGCCAACGGAA
Source organism: Ralstonia insidiosa (assembly GCF_008801405.1). Classification (NCBI taxonomy): domain Bacteria; kingdom Pseudomonadati; phylum Pseudomonadota; class Betaproteobacteria; order Burkholderiales; family Burkholderiaceae; genus Ralstonia; species Ralstonia insidiosa. The sequence goes on from NZ_VZPV01000006.1 coordinate 14,487, forward strand.
TTTCTCTTCGAGAACTGGTTGAGAGCCGTCATTGGCGCAGGCCTCTACAAGGTCATCGCCTGGATCATGATGGGCCTCGTCATGAAGGGCGTTGTGCCTGGCTTCAATGCCTTGCTGCAGAAGGTCGCCGCGACCAACGGCGTCGGCAGCGAGATCTACTACAACACGGCCTATCTGGCCCTGATCGCCCTCGCCCTCGTCGCCTCGATCGGCGCGTTCTTGATGTGGCAGGTCCCGGCAATCGCCAGCACGTACGCCGGCGGCGGCGGAGCTTCGCTCAAGGGCTTTGGCAAAGGCGCTATTTCGAAGATGGCACAAGGTAACGGAGCATCCTGATGAAATTTTCCTCCTCCAGATCCACCCCTGAAATGCAAATTACTCCGCCGCCCGGAACTGGCCAGGGCGTCCGTGGATGGTTTGCTGCGTTTCAGAAACCAATTCTCGACAAGCACCTGGCAACGAAAGTCGCCATTGTGTTCGCGGCTATCTCCATCGGGCAGACCGTCGCGATCGTCCGAATTAGCGATAACTCTGGCCCGAAGCCCTATTTCGTCGAACGCGACAAGCAAAGCGGTGCCGTCTACTACAGCGAGAAATACGCCGAGGCGTTCACCCCGACCGCCGACAACAACGCCTATTTCCTGCGCAAGTGGGCTACCCGCGTATTCACGATCAACCTGGATGCGCAAGACACCCTGAAGCGACAGATCCCGCTTGCACGCACGTGGACCTCCGGTGCCGCAACCAAGGAGCTCGACACCTACATCACTGAAACCGATCCGGTGGCCCAGCGCGTCGTCAACACGCCCGGGCTGACCCGTCAGTTCGAAGACAACTCCATATCGTTCTCGGCCGACGGCAACATCGCCTACATGATCGTCACTCTGACCGAGAGCATTGCCGGCGTTCGCCAGACGCCCAAGCAGAAGCTGCTCACCATCAACTTCCTCACCGCGCCGCAACAACTCAAGCCGGAAGACAGGAAGGACAACCCGATCGGCATGCGCATCACGGGCCTGTCCATTACTCCGTACACCGGCATTACCCCAGGATCGACGAAATGAAGACGCTACCTCGCGCCATTCTCATCATTGCTGCGATGGCAACGCATGCCGCATCGGTCTATGCCGATGTCCCTGCAGCCGCTCCTCGCCCCCAGGGCGAGTTCGGCCGCATGTCGAAGGTTGCGCCGGCAGCTCGCGCGGCGTCGCCCTGCGCCAAGTCTTCTGCTTTCGGCCCCTTTGCTGAGCAGCAAGACCCGACGCTTGCGACCTACGCCTACGACGCGGATTACACATATCCGATTCCGATGCGGCCCAATCAGCAGACGCACCTGGTGCTGGGTGACGACGAGACGTTGGTGTCGTTCACGCTCGGCGACCGAAACAAGAAGCTCTGGCCAACGATGCCATCGGTCACCAAGCGCGACCTCTTCATCGTGCCGGCTGCAGCTGGACAGCGCGCGGCCGCGACGATCATCACGTCGAAACGACGCTACGAGCTTCAACTGTGCTCGGGTGACGACGGCCCGGCATATCAACGTGTGAGTTGGCAATACACAGACACGTTGGCCGATGGTGTCGGCGCGAGCCCGACGGCATTCGGTTTCGAGATGGCGGCTACGCCTGGTGTACCAGGTCGCCCAGAAGCGGGAGGCTCGAAAACGGGGAGCCCGCGCATCGACGCGACGCGCATGAACACGAACTACCGCATCGAGGGCAACGCCGAGTTCAAGCCGGTGATGGTGTTCGACGATGGCCGCATGACGTATTACCAACTGCCGCACGACGCCAAGCTGTCGGCCGTGTTCATCCTGGACAAGGATGGCCAGGGTGAAATGGCGCGCGTGATTCCGCTCGGCAACGACATGTACCAGATCCAGGAGGTTGTCACGTACGGCGCGCTGCTCAAGCGAGGCAAGGACGAGGTGCGGATCTTCAATGGCAAGGGGTCAGGCTGTGGTTTCTTCAGCTGCGATACTAAGCCTGTGAAGAACATCGATGGGGGCGCTTGATGGCCACGCCTGACCGCAATGCGGCCCCCATGACCAATGAGCCTGCCCCGCGCGTTCGCGTGCGGCGGGGGCTGGCCAAGACGATCTCCATTTTCTTCGGTGCCACGATTCTGTCGATCGTGTTCGTGCGCTATTTCACGCACCCGCGTGAAACAGCTGACCAACGGGCACGGCGCGAGCAGCTCGAACAATTGGCGAAGGAACAGCCGGCTTCGGGAGATGCGCTTGCTCAGAAGCTGGAGAATCAATTCACGCGAGCCCAGACCGAGCATCCGGCACCCGTGGCGCCGGCGGCGCCGAAGACGCCGCCATCCGGCCCGGTGCCGAACGGCATGGTAGGCGGCGCGTCTTCGCCGGCCGGCCTTCCTGGGGGAGCGCCTGGTTTCCAGGAAGGGCTGACCCCGGAGCAGCGACTGGCCCTGCAGCGAGCCTCCCAGGAAAATGACGCGATGGCGGTAGTGTCCTATGGCGATCGCGAGCAAGGCGCGGCAGCCAGTGCCGGCACCAATCCGATCTCCGATTACATCGCGGCGCTGCAGCGTCAACACGCCGACAAACGTACCGCGCCTGGTGAAGCTGGGACACCTGCCATTCAAGCGCAGCTTGCCGCGCTTGCGGCGGCCAACAGCCAGAGCCAGAACACGCCCGGTTCCGCAACGAACGCGCGTCACGTCGCGTGGCAAGGACAGCAGACGAACCAAGGCCAGAGTGCAACGTTGACCCCGCAAGCCGCCGAATCGCCATTCATGGTTATGCCGGGCACGCCCATCCCGGTTGTGCTCAACCAAGGCGTCAACAGCGACATGCCCGGGCAGTACAGCGCGACCGTCGACCGGGACATCTACGACAGCATCAGTGGCTCATGCCGATTGATCGCAAAAGGCACTCGGATCGTCGGGGCGAGCAATAGCGATGTAGCGATCGGGCAGGAGCGTATGCAGATGGGCGCCGCGCTCATGATCTTCCGTAACGGCGCATCGATGGTGCTCGATGGGTTGAACGGAGCCGATCCGAACGGTGAAGCCGGCGTGTCGGCCGACGTCAACAATCACTTCTTCAAGATTTTTGGCTCCACGTTCCTGATCGCTGGCATCGCCCAATACATCGGCCGCAATCAAAGCCAGCCAACCGGCACCACGCTCAACATCAATGGCGGCGGCGGTGCCACCGGCTTGACCTCTGCTGCCGGCCAGGCGGTCTCGCAGACCACGCAGACCATCCTGCAGCGCAACTCCAACATCCAGCCGACATTGCGGCTCGATCCTGGCCAAAAGCTCGTTTTCATCACGAAAGCGCCGATCCGAATTCCACCTAACACCGTTGCTGGAGAGTGCTACCAATGAAATCCTTCGTTCGCTTCATTTGCGCGCTGATGCTCGCCGCCGCTCTGCCCGCCAGCGCATTCGCGGCTCCGAATGCGTACAACTTCGGCTGGACCACCAGCGGCGCCGACATGGTGAAACCGTTCCAAGTCTTCGACGATGGCCAGTACATCTACGTCCAATTCGATGATCCGGCGCACGTGCCCGCCATCCTCACTGAGACGCCCAACGGCACCGCACTTCTCAGCTGGCGCCGCAGCTATCCATACATCGTCATCAGCTATCAGGCCAATGTGCTGATCTTCCGCGCGGGCAACCAGGAAGCTCGGGCAACGAGGTGGTACGTGGATGGTGTGCCACAGGTGGTGTTGCGCGGCGCTGCCGCGCCGGTCAAGACCACGGGCGCAGCGGCGTCACAAGACCAGTAAGCCAGCATGCAGGCCAAAACGTTGCTCTCAGCTCTCGCCTACGCCGCGACCGGCGCTGGCATCGCGTTCGCCGCCTGGTATCCCGGCAACTGGGTGATCGTGCTGCTTGCGCTGCCGGTGCTCTGGGCGGCAAGCCCGGGCCGAGTTGCAGCGGGCACGATGTGGGCCGGCTACTACCTGGTGGCCGCTCGTGACATCCCGGTCGTATGCGCCCGGTTTTTCTCGGTCCACGGCGAACTGGGTGCGACGCCGGCACTCGCCGTCGGCGTCGCGTTCTGGATCGCCCAGGCCTGCGTGCTTGCAATGCCATGGATGGTGCTCAAGCCGGAGCCGGCATCGCGTCAACGCGGCCTCTGGTGGCGCGCGGCGTTGGCGCTGCTGGTATCGACCGTGCCACCCATCGGCATCGTCGGCTGGGTCTCGCCGTTGCATGTCGCCAGCGTCTTGCTTCCGGGTGCCGGCATCTACAGCCTGGTGTATGCCGTTCTCGTTTTAGCCGGGCTGGCGTGCTATCCCTTGTGGCTGTTCCCTATGCGTCGGCCCGCCGCGCTCGGCGCTGCGTTGGTGCTCCTGGTTGCTCCTGTGGCCTCTTCCGAGGCGCTTCCACGGCCGCCGGCGGGCTGGGTCGCGGTCAATACGGCAATGGGCCAGCTCGACCAGGCCAGCTATGCAGCCCTCTATGCGCGCTCCGAAGCGTTGCAGCTCGCCGCACGCAAGGCGTTCGACGCCGGCGCGCGCGTCGTCGTCTTGCCGGAAGAAATGACCGGTCTGTGGCGCGACTCTACGCAGTTCTGGTGGGATAGCTCACTTACTCAACTCAAGGACTCAAGGAAAACACTCGTCATGGGTGTTGACCTGCGCGTTTCGGAATCACCCCGCCGCTACGCAGACAGCGCCATCGTGCTCGGCGCTGGCGATGGCCGATTCGACAGCCGCCAGCCGGTGCCGGCAGGCCTGTGGCGGCCCATGGCGCCCCTGAGCGCCGTTCTAGGTGACCTTAGCCAAGACTTCCTCACCATCGATGGTCACCGTGCGGCGTTTTCCATCTGCTACGAAGACTTCCTGTTCTGGCCGCACTGGCGCCTGTTCCTGGTTCGCCCGGATGTGCTGCTCGGCCTGGCCAACAACTGGTTTGACGACGGCCTGGCCGTTGGCGAGATCCAGCGTCAAAGCATTTCTTCTATTGCACGCATTGCCGGCGTTCCGCTTCTGCGCGCCGTCAACGTGCCCAACTCACCCACCCTCAACGCAAAACCATGACTGAAAAGAAAGCTCGCCTCATGCTGCCCGTCGCCAAGCCGGTTCCGCAGCACGCCACGCTCAAGTTGACTATTCCAGCGGGCTTGCATGCCGCGCTGCTGCATTACCAGGATGCCTATCGGGAGATGAACGAAGCCGAACTATCCATGGACGACATCGGCGAATACATCCTGCGTCAGCACCTGCGCCGCGACAAGGCGTTTGCCGCATGGGCCGAAACGCGCGGCATCAAGCTCGAAATCTAGGTTTCCTGATGTGACGCACCAGACGACTGATACCGAATGGACAGGCCACAACATGCAGCGGATCACGGTCACGCTTGAAATGCATCCTGATGACTACAGGCGAATGCGAGAGGCGGCACAAACGGCGCAGATTCCAGAACCGGAATTCTGCGCGCTGGCCATCCACAAGGGTGTCAAGGTGCTTATGAACTGCCAGGCGGACGTGAGCGCGCTGCTCCATCCACTCAACGCCGGAGCCATGAAATGACGCCGCGCCGCCTGCCCTTGTTTGTGCCCGGCCTGGTGCTGGCCAGCACTGTTGCACTGTCTCCGATCGGCAGCTATGCAGAAGGCGTCTCGCTGCAGAACACCGGCACCGTCACCGTCTATTTCTCGCCGGCCGGCGGTGCCGCCGACGCGATCGCGCGGTCCATCGAGGCGGCCCACACGCGCGTGTGGCTTGCCGGCTACGAGTTCACGCACCCACGCATCGCCCGCGCGCTTGCGCAAGCTGCAGATCCGCGCCGGCATGTCGACGTGCGCGTGGTGCTTGACCAGGAGAACGTTCGTTCGTCCTACAGCGTGGCAACCTACCTGGCGCACGCCGGCGTGCCCGTGCGGATCGACTGGACGCATCCTCGCATGCACCAGAAGACCGTCGTTATCGACGACAACATCGTGGGCCTGGGCAGCATGAATTTCACGCGCGCTGGCGACGAGAAGAATTCCGAAAACTGGAACGTCTTCCGCGGCAACCCTCAGCTCGCGCAGCTCTATGCGCAGGCCTTCCTGCAGCTGCACGCACAATCGACGCCGTACCAGAGCAAGGGGCAGTAGCCATGACGACATTCACCATCGCTCAGATCGAACAGGCTATTAATTACTGGCGCGCTGCACAGCCTGGCGCCGAGTTCGCCTTGAATGCGCAGGCCCGGGCCCTCGCCAGCGTCTACGGGTTGATGATCTATGACGGCCGCGCGCACGTCGCGCTGGCGGATCTCACCGTTGGCCAGGTGGAAGCGCTGACCGCTGCGCTGGGCACGCAGTGATTCTCAACGGCAGCGACTCAAGAATGAGCCGGCCTGGCCGGCAAAGGAGACGGATGATGACAACCGGCAACACCACAAAAATCTTTATCAAAGCAAAAGACGCTACAGATGAAGTGCTGGCCGAGATCACGTTGAAGGATGGTCCGCACATGAATGCGCACGGGGATCTCGACTGCACGCGGTACTCGCTTCAGACGGCATTTGCGGAAATCTTCGGCCGAGAGGTGCGGGTCGTGGCCGATTCCGATATTCCGCTTACCGACAATCCAGGTATGGTGTTCCTGCCGTAAGCGCTGGTGAAATTTCGGGTTTCCCATGGAAACAATTGACGACGATGTTTCAGGGCGTCCGCCAGCAGGCGGGCGAGTGGCGGCAGCAGCTGACACGTCCCCCATCAACGCCGGCCTGCAGGCCGGCGTTGATGCGTCTGGCGTCATCGTCGCCAACGATCGTGACCGGCGATCCCTCGCCTGGTTGCGCGAACAGGTCGGCGACGCTGCCATCGAGGCCGCCGTCGCGCAGCTCGCTGGCCAACGCCGGCCCTACGTGTCCAACGTGGCCAAAGCACTCGGCATCGCGATCCCGAGCGACCTTGCGCTGACCAGCGCAGACACCGCCCGGGCCCGCATCGCGGCGTTGCGCTCGCTCATCAAGAAGAAGTGACCACGCAGGCTTGCGCCGGCGCGCCGGCGGCAAGAAAAAAGCGAGAGGGGTGAACCCTCTCGCTTTGGTGCTGCGTTGGCTATAGGAGCCGATTCCCGTGTGTCTCACGGCGTTTCTTTTTGCGTCCAAGCACCGTCATCGAGTGCCTGTTGTGCCTTCGCTTGCGTGGTGAAATATTCCACCGACTCGCGTGAGCACGGACCCGCATCGTCAGCCGTACCAATGTAGAAGCCGGCATTGGATTTGAGCACTTGCAACGGAAGTTCAATGTTGCAGTACTGCTGGGCCAACAAACCAAACGTGTGAATCATGATGGATCTCCAAAGTTGAGTGGAGCCATCCGGGAGCGTCGATCGACGCGCCGCGAATGGCGAAACGTCGATCAATGCCGGAACATTCTACAACTGGCGTTTTGGAGATGTCACAAGAAAAAACGGGGAAGGTTTTCACCCTCCCCGTTCGTGCGGCTAAAAAGCCTTTCCCGCTTGCTGCCTGACGACTTTTCACCATCATTCCCAGCTGGGTTTCATAGTGATTCTGCCGTCCAACCAATAGCATCCCATCAGCTTCAGCTCGTAGCCAGCTCGATGCAAGCGGCTCAGCCGTTGTATCCAGGCCGGCAGTCTGAACCACCAGTGCAACATCAGCGCAGGGTAGGCATCCGAGATCATCCAAAGACGCCCTTGGCAATTGTGCGTTTTCGCATTGCACCAAAGCGATCCCACACACGTGCCTTTTCTGGTGTACAGCGTCATCGACCAAGCTGCGTCTGGATGACTCGGAAGCGCGTCCAGAACAGCCCAGATCGCACCAGCTCCTCTGCCGATCTGTATTGCGCCCTTCATGATCCAGGAACCATATGCCTCGCTGCTCTCAGGGCGAAAATCAGGCCCTTCAGACAGGCAAGACAGGTTCAGCTCGACTTCAGGGATAAGGTTTGCAGACAACATGATGGCCTCCAATGAAAAAGGCCACTCGGGAGCGTCAATCGACGCCCCGCGAATGGCAGAACGTCGATCAACACCGGGCCATTCTATGCCTGCGATTTTGCGGAGCAAACAGGTATTTTTTTGCTGGTGATGCTGCGTCGTTTTCCGTCTGCAGCCCGGCCGTCAATTGCCACCCTGGGCGTCTCCCTGCGCTTCGCTTCGGGCCGGGCTCTCGTGCTGCGCATCGAGCCAGGCTGTGCCTGTCTCGCCCCGCCAGTGGCGGGCTTCCATCCCTGACGCTTCCGCTGGCCAGCCAGCGGTGCACCCCCTGTTGTGGCGCTCCTTCCAGGAGCGCAGTCCGACGAGCGGCAGCAACGACCGCGCCAGGGCCAGACCCGCGCCAGCGCTGCGCACTGTCACGTGTCTGGCTTGTCCTGTCACGGCCCTTGCCACGCCGCGCGAGGGTGCCGGCATCCGCCGCGCCAGCGCGCTACGCGCACTGTCACGTCGGCCGCTTCTCGGCCCCCTCGAAAACCGGCAGCACACAGCCCGTCAGCCGCGTCTGCATCCCCCCACAACCCCCGCACCTAGGGTGAGGGGGACTTGTGGGGGGATGCTTTGACGACGCGGCCGACAGGCTGTGTCTCACGCTGCCATCACCCCACCCTTCCCCAACCCCTTCCCGTGAGGGAAGGGGCTTATCTCCCCACCCCCCCGCCCGCCCCCAGGGGCGGGAGCGAGGAAGGTCCGAGCGAGAGGATCGCTCTCAACAACCTCTAAAGGAGATTCACCATGTCTTACCTGTCGCTGCGCAATGCCAACGTCGTGCGCTCCAAGACCCCGCTGGCCGATGACGACATCCGCCGCGTTGCGCCCTCCATCTTCGCGGACGGCAAGCACGAAAGCCGCTCCGATCGGTATACCTACATTCCCACCATCGACGTGCTGAACGGCCTGCGCAAGGAAGGTTTTCAGCCGTACATGGCAATGCAGACCCGCGTGCGCGACGATGGCAAGCGCGAACACACCAAGCACCTGTTGCGCCTGCGCCATGTTGACCACGTGGTCGACGTGGGGCAGGAGGTGAACGAAATCATCCTTTTGAATTCGCACGATGGATCAAGCGCGTACCAGATGCGCGCCGGTGTGCATCGCTTCATCTGCTCCAACGGCTTGGTGGTCGGCGACGATTTCGCGGACATCCGTATCCCGCACAAGGGCAACGTCATCGATCAAGTCATCGAGGGCGCATTCACTGTGCTCGATACCTTTGAGAACGTGAACACGCAGCGCGACGGCATGAAGGCGCTCACGCTCGACAGTGGCGAGCAGCAGGCTTTCGCGCGTGCCGCGCTCGCCTTCCGCTACGACGAGACGGTGGCACCCGCACCCATCACCGACACCGATCTGTTGAGCGTTCGCCGCATGGATGATCGCGCGCCCGACCTGTGGACCACGTTCAACCGCGTTCAGGAAAACATCATCAAGGGCGGTGTGCGTGGCCGCAATGCGACCGGCAAGCGCGTTACCACGCGCGCTGTGAACGGCATTGACCAGGACATCAAACTCAATCGCGCTCTGTGGGTGCTCGCTGAGGAAATGCGCAAGCTCAAGGCCTAGCCCATCGCGGCCAGCGCCCGGGCGGGCGCTGGCCGCTTCCCCTCTTCTCTCATTGGATACCCATCATGCAACGCAACCTGATTACCGTCCCTCTGTCCCGCCTTGTCGAATCCGACGCCAACGTGCGCACCGGTGAACTGCCGAACATTCCCGCACTGGCGGCCTCCATCCGCGTGCACGGCTTGATGCACCCGCTCGTCGTTACCGAAGTCAAGCAAGGCCGCAAGACCTGCTATGCCGTCGCCGCAGGGCGTCGGCGCCGCGCCGCCATGGAACTACTGCGCGATCAGCGCGCGATTGATGCCGATCATGACGTGCTGTGCCTCGTTGCGGAGAACGAATCGGAGGCGTTGGAACTGTCCACAGCGGAGAACATCGAGCGCGAAGACATGCACCCCGCCGACGCCTATGAGGCCTTCCGCAAGATGGTGGACGCCGGCACCAGCATCGAGGACGTGGCCGCGCGCTTTGGCGTCACGCCCGCAGTCGTGCAACGGCGCTTAAAACTCGCCAAGGTATCGCCTGCGCTGATCGCCGCCTATCGTGCCGAGGATATGTCGCTCGAACAACTGATGGCAATGACCGTCACTGACGATCACGCTGCGCAGGAACAGGTGTGGAACTCCCAGCCGCACTACGAACGCACGCCGGAAAAGTTGCGCCGCGCGCTGCTCGGACAGGACACCGTGCGCTCCGATAGCCCTCTTGCCGCCTATGTCGGCAAGGATGCCTATCTCGCGGCGGGCGGGCGCACGCAGGTGGACTTGTTTGAGTCCACCGCCTACTGGCTTGATGGCGCGCTCACGCGTGATATGGCACTGGCCAAGATGGGCGCGGAGGCCGAGGCGATCCGCGCCGCCGAGGGCTGGGCATGGGCGCTGGCGCTGCTGAATCCGAGCTACAGCGATATGGAGGCCTTCGGGCGCGCGCCGACAACCCTGCGCGAACCGACCAAGAAGGAAGCCGCCACGATTAAGAAGCTCGACACCCGCAAGACCAAGATCGAGCGTGACATGGGCGACATTGAAGAACGAGGCGAGGAAGAATCCGAGGCGTATGCAGCGCTGTCCGACGAATGGGACCGCATCGAGGGCGAACTGAGCGACCTGCAAGACCAGATGCAGGTGGTGGCCGACAAGAGCCTCGCGGGCGTTGTGGTTCTCTTCCAGCACAACACCGTCAAGATTCTGCGCGGCGCGATCAAGCCCGACGACCGCAAAGCCGCCGCCAAGATCGAGCGGGCCGCCACGCGCGCCGCATTCGGTGCCGGTGACGGCACCGATGCTGCACCCGCACCCACCCTTTCAGAAAAGCTCACCCGTGCCCTGACCGCGCAACGCACCACGGCACTGCAGGCGGTGCTGATCGAGCGCACCGATGTTGCGCTCGCCACGCTCGCTTATGGGCTGGTTTCGTCGCTGTGGTCGGAACGCTATTGGCGTGCCAACGCGGTCGGCGTGCGCACCACCGACATGCGCCACACCGTCACACAGGCCGATGCCAGCATCGAAACCTCGCGCGCGTGGCAGCAGATCGAGGCCGCAAGCGAAGCTTGGAAGGCCCGCCTGCCGGAAGAACTCGATGCGCTGTGGCCGGTGCTGCTGGCGATGCCGCGCGACGAACTGCTGTCGCTGCTGGCCTTCTGCACTGCTGTGACGGTGAACGGCATCCAGCCGCGCGCGGGCGAGCACGAAACCGATGCGATCGCGCAATCCGTCGCGCTCGACATGGCCGACTGGTGGGAGGCCACCACTGAGAGCTACTTGTCGCACGTGCCCAAGGCACAAGTGCTGGCCGCAGTCACGGAAGGCGTCGGTGCCGCCGAGGCGGCACCGCTCGCCGCGATGAAGAAGGGGCCAATGGTGGAGGCCGCCGCGCGCGCGCTCGCAGGCAAGCGCTGGCTGCCCTCCGTCCTGCAAGCCAGCGCTACGCCTTAGAAAAAAACGGCCCCGCCCGCTCGCGCGGGCAACCCGACAAAGGTGGTCCGAGCCGAGTGCTCGGACCACGCAAGCCACAATCTATTGAAGACCAATCATGACCAAGACCACCGCAGCCAAGTCCGACAAAAACGAACTGATCCGCCATGCCATCACAGCATGCGGCTACCTCGTGCGCTGGGGTTCCCGGCTGACCTTGCCCGAGTTTGCCGCAGCGATCCGCCGCCACTCGACGGACCAACGCGCCGAAGCCGTGGCCGCCGCGCTGGAGTCGGCCACGGGCTTTGTGGCCCGAGACTGGCGCGGCTTGCGCGCGAACTGGCAATGCTGAACGTCTCTGGCCCCGGCCAGCGTGCCGGGGCTGTCATCTGCCCCATCACCGCAGGGAAACACCATGCTCAAGTCCCAAGACGATGCTACCCGCGCAATCAACCTCGCCGCGCGAAACCTGGAAACCACGACGGCGGCCATGCAAAGCAGCGCCGCACTGTGCCTGCTCGATGCGCGCGACCTGATGGCGCGCGGCAATCATGACCAGGCTGTGTGCCGTGCGCGCGATTCGCTCGCGTACAGCGTCGGCATTTTTCATCCCGACTACAAGACCGCAGCCACGATCTAGCGAGACCCATCATGAGCGACTTGGTAAAGAGCGTCAGCATCGCCAATCTGGCGAGCCAGCGCGCGGCAGTGGTGGAACGTGTGCGCCAAGCGCTGGACCTGCTGGGCGAGGCCCAGAAGCTGGCCAGCGGCGCGCATATCGGCTTTCCGCGCCTCGTCATTGACAACAGCTATTCGAGGCGCGGCACCGTGTGCGTGACGGGCGACTACGCGAAGCGTGACGAGGCGGAAACCTGCATCCTGCACACCATCGACGCCGAGGGCTGGAATTACCTGCTTCAGGAGTCGGGGCTGCGCACCTTGATGGATGCCACGGCCCGCGATACGTGGGCAAAACAGATTGCCGAGGGCGAGGTGCCCGAACTGACCGCCGCCAACATCGAGGCGACGTTCGGTCAACTCTACGAGGCGCGCGGCGACATGTTCGAGCGCGGCGTCCTGCAATGCTTCCGCCGACTTTCTTGGGACTACAAGACCAATCAGCCATTCAAGTTCGGCAAGCGGGTCATCGTGACGGGCCTGATGACAGGCGGCTATGCAGGCAGCCGCGCGACGAACGAACTGGACGATCTGATGCGCGTCTTCCACGTGCTCGACGGCCAGCCCGAAGCGGACCACAGGAACGGCATGCACGCGCTGATTTCCGGCGCGCGGCACGAAAGGCGCAGAGAAGCCGAAAACGCCTATCTGCATTTGCGCTGGTTCAAGAACGGGAACGGGCATGCCACGTTCAAGCGGCCCGATCTGGTGGACAAGCTCAACCTCATCTTGGCCAAGCACTACCCGGCCGCGCTCGCGGCCGAGCGGAGGCGGTGATGGGCTTTGCGCTCGATTTCGTATGTCCCTTTGAAACGCGACCGCCCGAGGTGCCGCCGTAGGATCAGGCCGTCGTCATGCCTGGATCGCGCAGCCGCCCAGCTGAGACGCCGGCGGCCGCCGGCGCCCCAGCTCGTGGCACCTGCGGTGCCCCGACCCGGCGCGGCCGCTAGGCGGCGGCGCCGGGCGTGCGGCGCCAGGCCAAAACAAAGGGCGGGAACCTTTCGGTTCCCGCCCTTTGTTCGTTCATATTCCAGGAAAACGCTGGAGCCCTTCGCCGTTGCCAGCCGCACTATCGCGCAGCTGGCGAGCGGAACGGGATATTTCTGACGGTGGCCACCAAGTGCGGCCATGGCAGAGACAGAGGCGCGCGGCTCGCCCGGTTCAGCGCCGGCGCGGCCGGCACCGAACCATGCGCACCGCCGCCGGCGCCGCGCACCAGGTGCATGCGCACCTGGCGAGCCGCCTGGTTGCTATGCCGCCATCGTTGTGTCTTCCTCCGGCTTTTTCCACGATGCGACACTGTTGTCAATTTGCGTGTGGCAGGTGTACAGCTTGGAAGCAATCCGGCCTGGCATGTAAGCAATGGCGATGCGCTCAGGCAGATTCAGCAACGTATTGCGCGAAACGACCGGCTGCTCCTCTTTGCCAACCGTCCGATTCGCTTCCCACTGCTCGCCCCCGTGTTTGTTCGCCTTCGTCTGCTCGCGTTGCACCACATTGAGCCATTGCCCCGCCGACAGGTTTTCCGCCCACTCGGCAGTGCGCTCGTCGGCGGCGCGGTAGACGAACTTGATCGGCGTGTTGACCTCGAATTCCCGTGCCAGCGCCTTGCCATCGAGCCGCTTGTCGTCCGGTGCTTCCAGGTTCGCAATCGACTGCGCGGCCAGCAGCATGTTGCACTGGTGCTGTCGGATCGTGGCCAGCGCCTCATTGATTTCCGCGCAGGCCAGGAACTTCAGCTCGTCAATGCCGAGCACAACGTGCGCCGGCCGCGTCGCATCGAGCCGCTTAATTTCCGTCACCAGTTCCGATATGTATGCCTTGGTCGCGGCCTTAATCACCGGGTCGGCTAGGTCACCACGCACATACACAATCGCGTTGTTCATCAGGCACTGTTCGATCGAATGGCCCTTGCGCTTCACGGACTGTGAGAACGTGTCGACACGCGACCATTCACGCAAGGAATCGCGCAAGGTCGACAGGTTGTCGCGCCCTGTTTCGGCGTTCTTTTTCACGTATTCCAACAGCGACTTGATCGTGCCGTCGGTGCCTTCGAGCGCGTCATCGAGCAGCCCGCGCTCCTTCGCCTTGTGCACATCGGCGTCCGTGCCGAAGGATTCCAGGTTGAATGCGCGCACGATGCGAGTGCGCCGTTGGCGGAATGCGCCACCCAGGAACGGATGCCAAACACCACGCCCTTCCGGATTCAAATCGAGATAGACGAAGCGGCGACCGGCCGCCTTCGCTTCGTTCTGCAGCAGGTACGGCAGCCAGTTGTCGCCCTTCGGATCGACGTAAAAAATGCCGAAGCCAAACCGAATGCACTGCTTGAAGATGCTCTGCAGCACGATGCCCTTGCCGTAGTTTGTCGGGCCGAGGATGGCGTGGTGCGTCGTGCGGAACCTGTCCAAATCGAAGTAGATCGGCTGGCCGTCATCATCCAAGCCGTAGAAGATTTTGCCGTCGACAAAGTAATCCTCCGGCTTGAAATCCTTCGCCTTGAGCGTGGCGACTTCCTCCCGCGCATCGACAAGTTTGTCCGTCTCCTGCTCGATGCGAAGCGACCGCCAATACTTTGAAAGCACTGGAACAGCGTAGCGGTCCCACAGGAACCGCAGCGCCAGGCCGACCACGAACGCTCCCGCGACCATCATCCAGTAGCGGCCCAGACGATCAGCGCCCCACTCCAGGAACACGCTGGACGCTTGCCCAGAAGACGTGTCAGCCGAGAGAACGAAGGTGCAATACACCAACAACGGTATCGCCAAGATGCCCCAAAGCGCGGTGTATGCCGCCGCTTTGCGGACCCACAACACAAGATGAGCGACGAATGAGTCCTCGTCGTCCTTCAATGTCCACGGCACGGGATGCAGCAGTCCGACCGTGGCCAACGCCACGGCGAGCACGATCCAATACCACGGACTCGACCACGCCAGCAGGGCCATGATTGCCTTGCCGACCCATGCGTGCATTCCAAGGTGTCCGAGCATACGTCTACCTCATCTTGTTAGAAAACGGTGAAACCAGAGGGGGAAATCCCCCTCTGGTTTAGGCCAGTCAACTGCAAATAGAGCACAGCAGATCCGCCATAGGGCATCACCACTGGACCGGGTAGATAACGGTCTACGGCCGTACTGCAAGACGATGGTTTCCCACACCATCGACCCTGACGCGGGCTTGTGGCCCGTTTGACAACTGACTCTCCAGGTCAACGCCCGGATTGCCACAGCGAGCACGACGCGGTAGCGCCGGACCACTGTTTGCCGACAGCGAAAACATCGCTGCCATTCCCACCGGCCTGATTGCTGCCGGGTTGACTTTTCGGCGCCGAGGCGCCCACTGCTGTACTGCAATCAGTCCATACGGCCGGACTGATTTGACCGCTGATCCAACCGCGATCAGCGTGCCGAGACAGCCATGGTGGACTGTCGTTTTTGCTGCCACCGGCCCCATACGGGCGACCGAACTGCCTGCCGATCCAACTGCTATCGGTTTGACTCCAGCTCACTGCGCTGGCTTGCAGACTGACGCCGGCACCGCTAGGCGGTGCCGTTGCCGATGCCGGGTATCCGCCCGGCCGGGTGTTGGCAATTGCCATCTTCGTAGCTCCTTTTTCAAGGGTTCAATTACACGTTGGAGGACACCGAATTACCCATTCGGTCCGGGCGCGGGTACCAGCCGCGCCCGTTCCAACAACCACCGCGGGAACCACCCCGCTAACTTCACACTTGCGTACGCCGCAGTCTTTCGGACAGGCTTGCGCCTGCTGTTTGCGCTTCAGACGAATCGCGACAAACAGCTACGTGGCTTGCGCCACGCGGCCCTACTCAACCACTCTCCCTCGCATAGCCACCGGGTTACCAGCCCGGTTATGGCCTTAGCGATTCCCACGTTAGTGCAACGCTACTGACGCCAAACTGCGCGCCAGGACTTCACGCCTGCGCCTCCAGCAACAACAGTGAGGTGTTCCCTCTCACCCATTAGGTTTTCAGCGGCCCGAGATTCCAAAGCGGCTCGCTTACCTGTTGTGCCATCAACAGCTTCGTCTTCAGACAGGCTTGATGCCCCACCACATAGCGACCTCTTCGGCCGCATTTACACGCTTAAGCTATACAGCGACCCCACCAGCTTGCGCCGGTAGGTGCCGCGTGCGCCAGGTTTCCCCTTGCACGCCTGCGCCCTTTCGGAACGCCTCAGCAGCCTACGTGTGTGGCACAGGTTCTACGGTCTCCCGCAGCCCCTGGGCGGTGCTAACGACGGTGCAGACAGCCACCGTCTACCGCTTTCACGCTACACAGGAACTCAGCGCATTTCCTCGCTGAGCCCGTTTCCGTGTCGCCCAAACTCGCCCCTCCCGGGGATTGAGTCGAAGGACGGAGTTACACCGTCCAGCGCTCGTCGTAGTCGTACCAGCGCCATTACGCGCATACGACTTCGGCGTACTCGACGCAGGTGGTAAGCCCGCATCTAGAGCCATACAGCTTCGTGTGAAGTGAGTGGAATTTTGGGGATGGTCAGCCCCCAAAACGTCGCGGTGGTCTGCCCCCAATCCGTGTAATTTCGCTCGCGCGCAATTACCACTTCGGGCGACCGGTCCTGTACTACGTACTGCAAAGGGTTGGTCGCCCTCGTGCTGCGTTGCTGGCCGCTTGTGGCGGCCTCGGCAACGCAGGTGATACTTGCGCGCGTGGGCCGCTTGTGGCGGTCAGCAATCACATTGTAGCGTGATATGTTGGCCGCACGCGCTTCGCGCGGAATCTCTTATAATCAGGTTGGAACGCGATGCGTTCCAACTGACTGGATTCCTTTGCCTGGGTTGGATTTTTATTATGTTGGAATCGGTCCGCCGGAATGGTCGTCAGACCGTTGCGGCGGATCGCTAGATAAGAGCGTGTACACGCTCTCTTTTTGTGCATGCGCCCGACAACTTTTTTGGTCATCCGATACAAGACGCTCCTAATGCAACGCCTGTTGGATTCTGTCCGGCATGGCTATTGCCATTACACGGCCGCACAGGTTCCGGCCGAGAAGGCATTGGCGTTCTGTCAAAAGTTCGCGGAACGCTATGAGGTCGCGCTGAACCGCGACCAACGGGCCTACCGGAAACGGCTCGGCAAGGGCAATGCGCGGCTGATCCTTGCCGACCTGGCCAAGAACGGGACGCTGCACTGGTTCTTGCTCGTGTCCGATGGTGACCACCCGGCCAGGCAGATGGAGCCGCTACGCGATGCCCTGGAGTCGTCCACGCGCATCCGCGTGGACGACTACGAACTCCTGCGGCTGCCACGTGATCGGAATCATGGCGGCGGCGTCCGCCTGACTTGGCGGATGACCAACCAGCGCTTTGACACCTGGCGCGCTGCCGTCCGACAACTCGCCCGCTCGCCGCGGGCGGAGCAGGAGGTGCAGGCGGTAATCCAGTCGCTGTTCAAGACACCAGGCTTTGGCGCAACCCGCGTCCAGGTCGGCAAGTTGGTCGCTACGCTCGCCAGGGAGTGGGAGCGCGCCGGCCGAGATCCGACCGCGCTCATCTTGCCCGCCGCCCTACCCTACGTTCGGCGTGTCGCCGACGACGATTACACAGTCATCGATTGGTTCAAGGACCAGGAGGAAATGAAGCATGGACAATCAGAAGCCGCATGACAACGACGCGCTCGTTGTACTTCCCCCGATTCACGATGGGGCGGCCGAGCCTGATACCGTCGTCTTTACTCGCGCTGAGTGGGAGGCCGACGACGAATCGGAGGCGTTTGGCGTGCGCAAGATCGTGCCCAAGGCCAAGGAGAAAACGCCCGGGGTCAAGGCGGTGCTGATCTTTCACGACAGCTTCCTGCGGGCCAAGCGGCGGATGAAGGAATGCACCTCCATCCGGCCGGTCATCGATCTGCCGGAAATCATCAGCGCCATGATCGACGTCTGCGACGCCGATCCTGCCGTCATGGAGAAGGTCGGAAAAAAGATGCTCGAACGCCGGGCGCAGCAACTGGCCGAATTGCAAAACGGAGTCAGGTTCGGTCCCAGCAGCGGGAAGCAATCCAGCTAGGCCGACGATCCATTGGGACATTTTCCGGGTTGCGATCCGCTGCGCCCGACGTGGCCAGCGGCACGCTGGCCACGTCGATCCGGGCGTCCGCAGGATTGTATTGGGACATTTTCCGGGTCGCCGGCGGCAACCCGGAAAATGCAGCAAGTCCTCGCTAACCTTCTGGCCGCACTACTGGGACAAGCCATTGGGACATTTTCCGGGTTGGCTGCAATCGGCAGTTGCCGCTGACCTGACGGTCAGCAGCAGCTGCCTCGCCGTTGCTGCGGAGGCCTATTGGGACATTTTCCGGGTTGGTTCGGGCGTGTGGATGCGTACGGCCGGCGTCGGCTCGCCGCCCCTGCTCCGACCTGGGACACGGCTATTGGGACATTTTCCGGGTGAAGTTGGCGGCACCTGGGCCGCCACCTATCAGAAAAGCGCCCCTTGGGGCGAGACGCGAAACCGGAAGTCCAGCTTGACGACTTTGCGACCGGCCGTCTCGGGTTCCCATTCGATGTGCAGGCCGTTTTTCTCCCGCAGCTCCTTCACGGCCGGCTCGATGACGCGCCGGCGCAGATCCTTGAAGTTCTTGCGCTGGCTTTCGGACGCATCCATTGCCCGATGAAATTCCTCGATCGTCGGCGTGTATCGGCCGGTGGCCGCCCAGGACTTGAAGCACTCGAACAGGCGCCAGGCGTAGACCGAGCGCAGAGCGGCCGCCTGGCGCAGCTTGTAGGTCGTGAATTCCTGGCGCAAGCCGAACAGGTGCGGCACCACTTCCTGGAACCAGACCAGTTCGATCCAGCCCTCGCCCTTGTGATACTTCGCACTACCCACCCAGCGGAACTTGAATTCCTCCGGCCCTCTGCGGGTTTCCCGCACCGTGCGCACGTAGCGGTTGAACAGGCTGTCGCTAGCCCCCTGCAGCTGCTCGTATGCCGTGTTGGCATCCACGCCGAAGGCCTCGGCGTACTCGGCCGCAGAGAGCCGCACCCGCCAGGCGCCTTCCCTTCGCAGCTCGACAAACGGGATCGAGTCGTTCTTTGCGATGCACGCTGCAATTAACCGCTTTTCGGCCAACGTCAGGCTGTGTGCTGCCCGCGTGAGCGCGTTGCTCATGGTGACGTTGCGTTCGGCCAGCGCCGGCTCGCTGTACGCGACCGGCTTGTCTTCCTCGACTACCATTGGGTCATCTTCCGGGGTATTGGGACACCAACAAACATAGCCCAATTGGCGTATTGGGTCAACAACTGTTGCATGCCACCTGTGGATGGCACCCGGAAAATGTCCCAGTGCTCCTGTGGACAGCACCCGGAAAAAGACCTAGAAACCCGGAAAATGACCACTTTGCGCCCGGGAAAAGGCCCAATAGACCCGGAAAAAGACCCAATGAGGCCGTTTTTGCCACGTTAAATCAATGAGTTACGCCGTCTAAAACGATTTAAAAACGGTAAAACGTAAACCAAAAACACGCGTGCGAGGCTTACCTGTGGATAACCGTCCCGCCGCGACCTTTAACCCCACCCGGGCGCTTCGCGCCCACCCGTGAGGGTTGTTCATCGACGCCCCGCACGCGGGGCTATCACGCGCGCAAGCGCGCTTGACTGCCCCGATCGCCAGCACAACCGCAGAGCCGGATTGCCCCGGCTACGCCGGGTCGGCGCTCTCCCCACGCCTTCGGCGCGGGTCCCCGGGCGCCTCAATCCGGGCGCGACGGCGCGCGCAAGCACATTTCCGCTCATCCAAGGCAAGTTGCTGGCAGAGAGAGGGTCGGGTCGGCCACCGCGAGGGCTCTAGGACGCGTATACGGGCGCTCAGAGCGTTTTTTTCGGGCTGGTTGACCCTCCGGGGTGTCCTGGATGGGTCTATGCGGTCCAAAAAAGCGCTCGGAGTGAAAAACATAGAGCGTGTACACGTACTCATCGCGATAATGGCGACACATTCCATCGGGAGGGGAAAGCTGATGCGCCATGCCAATCGTGAAGCCTGGTTGAACCACGTTGCACGCCGCATGGCGCCAATGTTCGCAGCGCTCGATGCCCCGCTGCCTGGTCGGATTCGGATCGCCATCGGATTCACGTCGACAGGCCAGCGCGGTAAGCGGATTGGCGAGTGCTGGGACACCAGCTGCAGCGAAGATGCACACTTCGAGATCTTCATTCGGCCTGACCTGGTGGAGTCGGCCGACCTGATGCCCATGCAAGTCGCCGCGATCCTTGCGCACGAGCTCGTGCACGCCGCGGTCGGCCTCGATGCTGGCCACCGCAAGCCCTTTCGGGATGTTGCGGTCGGGATTGGCCTGAAGGGTCCGATGCGATCAACGACGGCCGGCCCGCGCTTTGAGGAAAGTGTCACGCCAATCCTGGACGAGGCCGGGCCACTGCCGCATGCGCGCTTGCGGACCAGGCCAGACGCAGATAGCTCGGACGATGGCGAGGCGCCAGGGATCAAGACGACGGCGCCGAAGAAACAGACGCGGCGGCACATCAAGTGCAAGTGCGGAAGCTGCGGCTACACGGCCCGGACTTCTCGGAAGTGGTTAGATCTCGTCGGGGCGCCCCTCTGCCCCAAGCACGGCGCCATGGCCGTGTGCGCGCAGGACGATGGCCAGGACTAGCTCCGCGTAAAAACTCAACTCAGCGCATCAATGCGATTGAAGCACTTAAACACTCAACTCAAAAGAGTGACGCATATACGCAACTCATCAACTCAAATGAGTTGATAAAGTGATGCGCTACTCTTATACTTAACTCTGTTACTCAACTCAAATGAGGTGATGATGTGAGTATGATCGTGCTTGTGGCAGCAGAGAAGGGCGGTACGGGGAAGTCCACCATTGCCAGCAACATCGCCGTGCATCTGGTTCGCCAGAATGTCGATGTTGTCCTGGTCGATACCGATGGCCAAGCGACATGCGCTCGGTTTTCCGAACGACGCGACGAAGCGGGTATCGGCCCAGCGGTGCCGTGTATCCAGCGGACGGGCGATGTCGCGGCGACGCTGCGCGATTTATCGCGGCGCTACCAGGTGATTGTGGTAGACGCCGGCGGCCGCGATTCCCGCGAAATGCGGTCGGCAATGGCTGTTTCCAACCTGTTGCTGGTGCCTACCCGCGCCAGCCAGGCCGATCTGGAGACGCTGCCGAAGGTCAACGAACTAGTCAGCTTGGCCCGAGGCCTGAATCCCGACCTGAAGGCCTTCGCGGTGCTGTCGATGGCGCCGTCCAATCCGACGATTCGAGAGGTGGACGACGCGCGCGAGGCGCTAAGCCAGTTCGATCAGCTCGAACTGGCGGACACCATCATCCGCGACCGGAAGGTCTACCGTGATGCGTTACTCAACGGAAATGGAGTGGTTGAGTTGAGTAATTCCCAGGCGTGCGCCGAGATCCAGCTGCTCGCCCAGGAATTCTTTGAGGTCGCCGCGTAGGCGTGAGTGTTTAAGTAACAACTCTTTTGAGTTACGCAAATGAGTAAATTTAAGATTGCCACCAAGAGCTCCGATGCCGGTAAGCCGGTGTCGCGGGACGAATTTGTCGGCGGCGCTGCGATGGTCCAGTCGCAGGTCGGAAACCGGCCCCTTAAGCCCGTGCGCGTGAACTTCGACCTGGACCCGGACGAACATCGGCGTTTGAAGATGCGAGCAGTTGAGGCGGGCATTTCCATCGCAGATCTCGTGCGCGGTCTGATCCGCAAGGAAATCAGCTAGCTGATGCTCAACTCAACGGCTTAACCCAATAACTCAACTCATGAGGAAAGCATGGCCAAGATGACGGATGCAGAACGAGCCGCCCTGGAACGCCTGATCTCGCACGCGATGCGCGACAGCGGGCAGAGCCGACGTGTCGCCGACTTTCTGTTGGCATGGTGGAACCCGGGCCAATGCGGTGGGTTCGATATCACCGTGACCTGGGGGCTCGACGACGAGATCGTGGAGGACGTGGTGGTCGTGTTTGGCTATGCCGCACGGAACAACCACTATCCGGACACCTTGGGCTACGGCTCGCAATTTGAGGCCATTGTCAGGGCGTGGCGGCCGGAACTGGTATCCGAAGAAGGTCAGTGATTCCCAGGGGAACGCCGGCCGCACCGGCATAACGAAAAGAGGACAAAAAATGGTTAAGGATCTCGGAATTCATCCGCCCAACACGCTCATTCTCGATAGCGTGACCTTCTGCGTGGACTTTTCTAAGGTTTCCATCGAAGGCGGTCACCCGATGGGACCAGTGTTCGCATATGGGGCGGCAAGAGCAGTCTTGTCGGCCAATGACGCAGAGCGGCTTGTTGCTGCTGGCGTCAAGGACAATCGCTAGATAGAGATGGGCCGGGCATCCTGGAGGATCAGGATTTGCGAGTGCCTGTCGAACCTCGCCAATGACAACCAGATGGATGGAGGATGAAATGTATGCCGTAATCGAAAAGTCGCTCGGTGGGCTAACGCTTCCGTACTACCTGCGCCACCTTTGCTTTGCCCTGATTTTCCCGCTCATGCTGTTCGCCCAGGTGAATCACCAGCCCGGCAGCGGTGGGATGTTCCTGCTCGCCGTGGTGAACACCCTGCTGTACCCGTATGCACGGTTCCTCTATGAACGAGTTTGGGGCTTCATCATGGGGGATACCAAGTTCATGCTGGGCGTTCTCTGGGTGTCGCTGGGGAAGCTCGCCACCATGATGGCGTGCTGGTGCTTAGCCGTTTTCCTGGCGCCCATCAGCCTTGTATACCTCTACTATCTGCGCGAACGAACAGTGCAACAGTGACCAGCTGCGTGCAAGAACCGGAAGAAGGGCTGAACAATGCCAGTAAAAAGATTGCCGCCAGTTCCTGCAGGCGTGTCGATGTACTTTTACATGAGATTCGCTGCAGGCGACGAGTGGTATCGGTTTAAGACGATGGCGGACATGCCACCTTGCTTGAAGCATGATTACCCGACACGTGATCTTGAATTTCGGGTTCCTCCGCTGTGCCACAGTTTTGAGATCGTCACCATAGATCTGCGCGCCGCCCTCGCAACGTTGCCGGACAACGAGCAGTTGAACCTCAATCCGGCACGGTGGAGTCGTGTTCGGCGGGATTTAAGCGAAGGCTGGTGCTACACACCGTGGATGGGCGTGGAGCAGGGACGAGCAAGTCTGACGGACGGTCGCCACCGCATCGTTGCGATGATGAAATTTTTGGAGCTGGAGTATGCCGAATTCGCTGTTCAACCCGAACACATTGCAACAGTGCGAGCGCAGGTCAAAACGCGCTGACGCGAGCCACTGTGTGAGTAATTGCGGAAGGGTCACGATGAAGAACCAAATTTTCGGACGAAAGGTCGGCTCTGGAAAAGACATGACTTGTCTAATCAGGGGTGACGGGGCATCGAGCGGCGGCAAGCCCGTCGACCCAGGTGTCATTGATGAGTTCGTCGTCGCGAACACGCGACGCGCGGTCAAACTGCTCCGAGAGAAGGGTGTGGAGGGTTACGTCCTGTTCGAGGGCGACCCGACACCATACGAATTCACGCCGGACGCAGATTTCGTCTATCCGGCTGTCATCCACTAGGAAAACACAGGGAATAGGGCGCCCGAAAAATCTTCTTGCATCCTGCAAAAGTGCTCCATAGACTGGAACCTGTCTTTAGACGTCCTGCCATTCGTGGGTCGTCTAACGACGCTCCACGGATGGCCTCTTTTACCTTTGAAGGAGGTTCATCATGTTGAATGCAGCTACCAAGACCACTGCCGTCCTGTTCCCGGTTTCCGACGATCGCCGCACTGAAAATGGTCCGCTGTTCTCGGGCTCCATCAAGCTCGAAGATACGCAGATCCCGCTGGCAGCCTTCCTGAAGGATGCCGAGAGTGGTGAAAGTCAGTTCCTGGACCTGGCGGTGGGTGCAAGGGGGCAGCAGCACTTCTCGGGTCGGCTTTTCCGCAGCACCGAGAAGAAGAACGCCAAGTCGCCCGATTACACGGGTTATTTGATCGTTCTGCCCATGACGCCTGATGTGCGCAATGAGTACACCAAGGAAGAATGGGAAGCTGCTCCGCGACTGAAGGTGTACGGTCGTCGCATGCGAAACGCGGACAATTCTCCGCGCATCTCGCTCGACATCGCACCGCCCAAGTCCGATGCACCCGTTGGTGATAACGAGCTCGCGTTTTAACACGTGGAGTTGGCTCTGTGCCGACGCAGCACCAAGCGAGAGGGTTTCCCCCTCTCGCTTTTTCATTTGCCGGCGTGCCGGCACTGGATGATTCTTCTGCATACCTGCGCGGCTGAAAGGCGAGCTTGCAGAGAGGTGGTTTGCCTGGTGCCGGTGGCCACGGGCACAACCTGGTGGTCATCCCCGCTGCTCGGCCCCGCGAGGCGCGCTGGCCGCGCGACAGCCTCCCAGATCCTCGCCGCCTCTCCATGTCCCCCAAGGGGACCCCTAGCGGCTCTAACCAGGCGCGGACACTCCCGACGCTAGACGCTGAACAGCTTGGCGACTTCGCGTTGGCGCCGGCGGGCACCGGCCTTGTCGTAGATCGCCGAAGTCGCGGGCGAGGCGTGCCCCAGGTAGCTTTGCCTCACATCGAGCGGCACCCCGGCCTCGGCGCCCGCAGTGCCGAAAGCGTGCCGGAACGCATGGGGATGCAGATGGATTGCCTGGGCGCGTAGATCTGGGTCGGCTTGCTCCAGGTGCGCACGGAAAGCCTCCGCGGCGCGAGTAACCAGGTGGCGCAGCCCTCGGTCGCTGTAGCCACGGCGGCCGTCGGCGGCCTTGGCCAGCGCACGCGGGCTGGTGCAGGGCTCGGCAGGTGCCAGCAGCGGGCCCTCTGCAGCGTGTTCGTCCCCCAGATCTCGCCAGTGCGCCACCAGTGCGTCATGTGCGCGGCGGCTGATTGGCACCATCCGCGTCTTGGTTCGCTTGCCGACGATGCGTAGCTCACCCCACAGCGGGCCATCGCCGCCGGCGGGCCGCAGGCCCGATCGTTCGGCGCCGGCGGCCTCGAATACACGCATACCGGAATCGTGCAACAGCAACACGGCGGCGCGGATGGTACGCCAGCGCACGTCATCGGCGGCCTGCGCGTCTAGCCATGGCTGCAGCGCTTGCCAGACCGCCGGCGGCACCGCGCGCTCGATGTCGATATCGAGTGCAGCCACACGCAGCGCTGGCATGCCGTCCCATGGGTTCGAGTCCAGATAGCGGCGGCCAACCAGCCACTCGCATAGGGCCGCCAGGACCTGCTCAGCATAGGCGCGGCTGCGCGTCGACAGCGGCCCTTGGAACGGCCGCCAGCCCGGCAGTGTGCGTGCGACCTGCGGCCCGCTCCAGCGTGGCCCGAAATCCTTCTGTGCCAGGAAAGCCCGGTACGCCAGGCAATCATCGGTCAGCAGATCGCTGAAAGCCTTGCCGCGCTCCAGGATGGCCCAGGCCAAGCAGCGTTCCGCTTCCTTGCGATACGCGCGCCAGGTGTGACCACCGGCTGGCCACAGCGACAACCAGGTCTGGATTGCCTGGTAGTCGTTGAGTGCGTCGATGCGGCAGCGGTTGGTGTCGCCCCGGTTGATGCCGGCGCGGCCATCGAGGGCCGCCGGCAGGCGGATCGCTTCCAGCGGCACCGCGCGGCCGGCGTGCGGCACGAGCTCGGGCGAGGGGAGCGCGGCAGGCAACGATACGCCAGTGACGTGGGCGCCCAGGCGCCCTAGTGTCGCTTCAGCTGCAGCCAGGGTGCGCACAATGGTCGCCGCAGCGGCCGGGCCGATGCGTGGCACACGGCGCCACCAGGCTCGGCCCAGATCGTTGGCCAGCGTCATCAGTTCGCCCAGCGTGGCCACGCCGGCGGCCTGCAGCCGGCGTGCCAGTGGTGCAGCAAACCACAAACGCACGTCGTGCTTGGTCGCCGGTGCCGGCGTACCCAATTCTTCCAGGCGCCGCAGGCCTGCGAGCACCTGGTTCAACGCCGTGGTTGAGCGCGGCCCGGTGGCCAACAGGCTGGCCAGCGCTTCCTGTTCATGACGCAGCGCCAGTTGCGCGAGCGTGGCGCGAATCGCGCGTAGCGCACGCAGGGCCAGGCTTTCTGTCCACTCGATGTCGGGATCGGACGACAGCCAACGGTCGGCCACGTCGACCGCCGCCACGCCCTGCAGCCAGGCGCGCATGGCGGCGTACTGGGCACGGGTTACATCGATGGCTTGATTTGAGTTTTTCATCAACTCACCTACTCAATTGGCGTGCCCGAATCTTCTCTGCTCGCGCGGTCGCGTTGCTCCATCTCGGCCTCGCACTCGGGCGAGCAACAGCCGCTGTAGCGCAGCGCGTAGTGGATCGTGTCGTAGAAGGCGACTGGCTGGCCGCATCCGTTGGCGCAGCTGCGGTGTTTGTCCAGCCACGCCGCACGCTGGGCGACCTGCTCACGCCTGGCCGCTTCCTGTCGTCGCTGCCGCTTGCGGTAGTACGGCGCCTGTTCTGGCTTGGGGGTGAAGGGGCCATAACGGCCGTTGATCTTCATGCAGTGCCTCCGGCGCACACTTAACGTGTGATCTAAACGACACAAAAATTACGACCTACTTTCTGCAAAACCCCGCTTTTGCGGCTAAAACGCCATGCCGATAATAGCATTTATCGGCAAGGGAGCGAGCCAAGCGTATGCACTTTTGTCTTACATCTACGTATTACGTTTTCTGCTAAAATTCGGTCAGAACATGCCCATGGAGGGAAACATGCAAGCCCACACCCTGTCTTTCCGCGCCGGCGACGCTTTTGTCGCCGAGACGCGCACGCTGGCCGAACAGGCCGGCTTGAAGAGTTCCGACTACATCCGCGAAGCTGTGCGCGAGAAGAACGAGCGCATGATGGCCGAGCGCATCGCCGCGCTGTCGCGCAAGCTGTCGGCCAAGCACCTGGCGGAAAACCAAGCCATCGAGGGCACGATTGCCGATGGCCTCGCCTAAAGTCAAACGCGGCCAGGTCTGGGCCGTCGATTTCGAACCGCAGACCCACAAGCAGGAGCCGGGCAAGCGAAACCGCCCGGCTCTTGTCATTCAGACCAACCTGCTAAACGATGCTGGCCACGCTACCACCATCGTCATCCCGGGCACCTCGGACGTTGAGCGCGAGGACTGCTTCCCGCTGCGTGTCGCGCTGGGCCGCCTGCCGGGCCAGGCCGTCGACGAGGCGACCGATCTGCTGATCGACCAGATCCGCGCGATCTCGAACGATCGCCTGATGGGCGACAAGCCCATCACGACGCTGAACACGAACCACATGCGCCGCGTCGAAGACGCGCTGCGGCTGTTGCTGAGCCTATGAGAGCCGTCCGCGGCACCCGCTGGATCGGCTGTGCTGCCTGCGGTGTTCTGCGCGATCACGTCCGTGAGACCGTTCAGCTCACCCCATTCGATGCCAACCAGGCAGGCGAAACCTGGATCTGCACGTTCTGCGGCGCTGCCCGTCTGCTTGCAAGGCCCTGCAGCGACCAGGACGACCGCGAGCAGCTGGAGCGCCGCGGGCAACTGCGCCTGATTGACTGATGCACTTGTCAGCTCAACTCACCTGAGTTGACGTTTCGTCAGTCGCGCAGCAGCTTGAGCGGAGGGGCTTTCTTGATGACGGCCTGTTCCTGGCGGTTGATCTCCTCAGCCTGCTTCTGTCTGGCAAGGCTGGCAGCGATTTGCCGGTCACGAGCCTTCTGCGCTTCTATGCTGCGGTAGTAAAGGGCGGCGAGCACCGCTGCAACGAGTAGTACCCCAATCACAATAAGCACGGGGGCCAGGCTGGGCTCTTTTTGCTGTTCCAATTGGCATCTCCTTTCTTTGGTGTATTTACTCAACTCAATTGAGTTCGCGTTTCTCGGGCGCCCGCCAGCAGGTGGGCGAGGGGCGGCAGCAGCCGGCACGTCCCCACAGCGACGTAGGCCAGCAGGCTGGAGTCGATGTCAGGTAGGCTAGATTAAACGGTAGCGCTCCGATTAAGCGCGCTATATTGTTTTGCGCAAATCATCGGGTATCCAATATGCGAAGAATTAAGTTTCTCGAAATTCAGAGTTGATATTTTCTAATATCAATCCATTTGTTGTTCTTCGGCAACGGAAAATATCCGTTGACTCTTTTTGAGGATTAAGGGCGACGCGAAAGAAAACCCTCCTAATGGGGGGTCGGGGTGGCAGGAACTAATTGTTGTAGACTTCCCGGTTTAGGCAGTATGGGATTACTTCACCCGGACTAGGCGGCGTTTACCAAGTCCTTGCTGGCGGCGGTAGCTGCCGCATCGTACGCATCCACTTTTTCGTAGTCCGCGAGATCCGCTTTGATCTTGGAAAAGCTTGCTGGGCTTAGCTTTGCGGCACGGCGGGCGAAGTTCTGGACCTCTTCGCTCAGGTCCGAAATGGACGACGTGGAGAGCTCCTTAGGACCACGGCCAAGCACTATCCAGATGGCGTTGTACCCGTATCTATCCTGGATGCCAATGGCATGTTCCAGTCGAATCTTTTGGACGTGACCACTCAGCCAATGCTCGACCAGCGCTTTAGAAACGCCGGCAGCACTGGCAATGGCAGCGACCGAAACAGCGGTTTCGCTGCGTATGAGTTGCATTCGTTCATAGAGAGGCATCTCACGAAGCTAGCGTGCAACCCACCATAAGAAATGCGGCTTCGCGACCATAGGAAATTATGGTAATGTTTTGAGAACGCGCGATGCCACCCGGCGCGCGCGTGGGGGAGTAAAGAATCTGGCGGAACTTACCGACCAGGCAGAGAAGTGCACCTACTTAGGCAAACGATGGGCGCTCTTTGCAGCTAGTGCAGGGTTCGAGCCTTGTTCGATTGCTTCGAGCTTGTCCAGCTGCTCAGCATCAACGAGCCACGCTGAGATGATGCTTTCGATGCGAGCTCGACGCTGCGAGCTGAGCGCACCAACACGAAGCGCTAGCGCTTGGATGGTGGGCGAAAGGTCGTTCGACTGCGGGACCAATGTCTTGGGCCCCTCGCCAAGAACGATCCATGTGGCGTTGTAGCCGTACTTTCGTTGAATTTTGATTGCGTACTGAAGCTTTATAGATTTGATCTGACCAGTTAACCACATGCTCGCTGTCCCGCTAGAGACGCCAGCCACATCCCCGAGGACTCCGATCTTGGTCCCGGTCTCTCTGAGGATGGTTTCGATTCGTTCGCTAAGCATCTTAGAAAACTAAGCGATTACATCCTTTGCTTATTGAGTTTCTTTCCTTAGTGTTCTAAGATCGGGGCGCATGAACGCACGCGAACTGATTGCCGCCCTTGGGGGGGTCCCGAAGCTGGTGAAGTTAACCGGCTTGACAGAGGGCCGCATCTACCAATGGCAGACAGGCAACTACATCCCAAGAGCGTGGCTCAAGTTCTTCCGCGCCCGCTACCCGCGAAAGGTGGCATGGGATGAATTGGTTCTGGCTGATCACCCGCCCCGCAAGGTGGGGAGTGTTTTGAAGACTGACCCCGAGTCGCAGTCGAGTCGAGACGAAGATCGGGAGAGGAAGAAATGAAGAATGTCACGACTCACCAGATCGGCATCGTGGCCTTCTACACTCATTAGGAGGTTGCCGGTGAATAGAAGTCCGTAGCAAGCCGCGCAAAAAGCGGCCCGCCAAGGTGTTTGCACCACCAAGGCGGGCCTAGCCAAAAGCCTACCCCAGTTTCCCAACAGAGGAACGATCTCATGGCTTCCCGCATTCTAGCAAATGCGGGCGCAGTGTTGCGCGCGTGCTTTATAGCATGCTTCTCTACTACGGCGTTGTTTCATCCGACGCCCGCTGCCGCCCGCACCAACGTCCTTTGCCCGCTTGATAGTGACGGGCAACCAGGCGCCATCATCTCCTATGTGTCTGCGGGGCCTGGCTCAGCCAACTTGTGTGAACTGAGCAAGGCCAAGACACCAGAACGTGCGCCGACCATTTTGGCGGCGACGGCAATTTCCTTCTCAGCGCCTGATCGCGCCCCAACCCGATCCACTCCGAATTCCGAGGTAGGCGAGCAGCCGGCGGCCTCCAGAAAAGGAACGGGGTCCATGCTGGCTGCAGTCTTCGGTGCCATCGCCATTCGGGACAACAAAGGCGGCGCCACCGAAATCCGCTTCGAGGGTGCACCGCCAGCGGATCTACGCCTCACAGATGTGCAAGGTCGCCTGCTTCCAGCTACTTGGCGCGGCAACATCCTGAGCCTTCCGCCAGTAGCTCGCTTCACGCTGAACGGTTTCAGTCAAGCTGTCGATGTCGCTCGTGTGCAGAGCACTGAATACCAATTTCCTGCCAGCAACTTGACTGGGCTCGAACAGGTATTCGATGAGGGCGATGCTACCTATCTCGCCTTCGACGAGCCCAAAGGCGGCGTTTCGGTGCTTGGCGATGGGCATTCGATCAGCGGCACGCTCAAAGGCCGGTACTACAGGCTCAATGGCATCGCAAGGCAGCTCTCTGTTATCGCTGATGGCGAGGTCGTGCATGTCGATCGCATTGCGCGGGTGCGCTTCTATGAGCGGCCTAGCACGGTGCGCCCATGAAACGCCTCGGCCCGATTCTGCTACTGGTTCTGTCGCTGTCGTCTCCAGCTGCCCACGCAGATTGCCTGGACGACGCAGCGGCGTACCACCGCGTCGATGGCGCGCTCCTGCGCAGCATCGCGCTGCATGAATCGCACATGAATCCTCTGGCCATCAATCGAAATCGTGATGGCTCGCAGGACCTGGGCCTTATGCAAATCAATTCCGCGCATCTGCCACGGTTGGCCCGCTATGGCATCACGCGGCAGCAGCTGCTCGACGCTTGCATCAATGCGTATGTGGGCGCTTGGATCTTGCGCGCCAACATCGACCGGTTTGGCGCGACATGGCGCGCGGTTGGCGCCTACAACGCGACGACACCCGCCAAGCAGCTCAGATATGCCAATCAGATCTACACGCGGTGGCAATCGCTGCAGCGCGCAGCATTGCCTTGATTTCTCTCTGATCTAACGAGTTCAAAACCATGCGCACATTCCATCCATTCCACCGAGCAATGCTCATCTTCTACTTGCTGACTGGCCTTGGCGTGACCGTTGACGCCCAGGCGCGAACAGCGCCGGCCCAGGCCAAAGCAGCTACGGACTGGCAAGAAATGCCAGATGGCACTTGGCAGCGAATCGCCGATGCCAAGGGCGCTATGGAGCCGTCTCCTGAAGAAGGCTGGCAACTGCTCGGATCGACGCCGGCCTCACCGAGTAAATCAGCTCAAGTGCGATCGGGAGTCGCGACTGAAATGCCGAACGGTAAGCGTCCATCCGAAATCTCCCGCTCATCCGCGGCGCCTGTTGCGCCACCCGCACCGGCGGCTGATGCCTTCGTACTGGTCAAGGGCAAATCCATGCAGGCGCAACTGGAGGCGTGGGCGGCACGCGCGGGCTGGACAGTGGAATGGAATGTGCCGGACGGCTGGATCGTTCCCAACGATCAGCCTCTTGGTAACGACTTTGCGCGCGCCGCGCAACAGACGATCGAGCAGCTTGCTGCCAACGGTGCTGACGTGCAAGCGGACATTTGGAAAGGCAACCAGGTGATGGTGGTACACCAAGCAGGAGTAGGCGAATGAAAAACTGGAATCCTCAAATCAAGCCCCTGGTGATAGCACTGATCGCCGTAACTGCTCTGCAGGGTTGCGGCATTACGCAGGTACGTGAGAACCAAGCGGCAATCGTTTCGGACGCACAGGCCAAGCTTGACGGGGCACCTCGTAGCCGCCCGGTAGTCCGGATTCACGATGGATCTTGGCTGATGGGCGAGAAGATTCGCGCAAGCAAACCGCAGCCGGAGATTTTCAGCAAGCAGGTGGTGTTCAAGGGGTCGCTCGCTAGTCTCACTGAAGCGGCGGATTGGATCGCCCAGAACGTTGGCGTACGTGCCACCGTCGAAGCTTCGGCCGCCACTATCCCGCTCCAGATGGCCCGGTCCGGCTCCGGGAACCCGCCCCAACGCATGTCGGATTTGAACGGCCCCCTGCCATCGAGCTACGGCACTGGTGCGGCGCCACTCTCACCGACCGGCGCCGCAATCTCTGCTGGCACGACGGCGAGCGCGTCGGTCGCGCCACTGGTGTTGAGCTATACCGGCAACCTGCGCGGTTTCCTTGAAACGATTGACGCACACTGGGGCGTTTGGGATCGCTACCGCGACGGCACCGTTGCATTTTTCAAGACTGAAACGCGCACCTTTCCGTTGCCAGACCTGGGCGAAGTCGCCTCAATGAACGGCTCGATTTCGGCTAACTCAACTGGGGCGGCTGGCTCGGGATCGTCCGGCACGAGCACGGCATCGACGGGCACCGGTTCATCGAGCGGTTCCGGCAACGGCGGCCAGACAGCGACGCTCGCTGTGGTATCCGATCCGTGGCTGAATCTGGAGAAGATCGCCAAGACAATCGCCGGTGCAGATGCAACAGTGGTGGCCGACAAGCATCTCGGTTCGGTAACGGTCACAGCCACGCCGCCGCAATGTGATCGCCTTGAAGAATGGGTCAAGGGTCTGGACGCCATGTTCGGCAAACAGATCGGCATTGACGTGAAGATCTATGAAGTCCGGTT
The DNA here is from genome assembly GCF_008801405.1 of Ralstonia insidiosa. NCBI lineage: Bacteria > Pseudomonadati > Pseudomonadota > Betaproteobacteria > Burkholderiales > Burkholderiaceae > Ralstonia > Ralstonia insidiosa. The sequence goes on from NZ_VZPV01000006.1 coordinate 47,167, forward strand.
GTCGCAAGAAGACAACTACGGTTTGAATCTGTCGCTTGCTTACAAGTCCGGCAACGGCCATACCGGCGCGACATTCACTGGAGCTGGCGTTCCAAGCGTAACGAGCACGGCATCGCCAATGACCTTTGGCGCCACCATCGTCGGCGGCAAGTTGGACGGCACCAAGGCCGCGCTCCAAGCGCTGTCCACCTTGGGTAATGTCTCGCGGGTTCTGCAACGCGGTGGCGTCACACAAAACGGCAAGGTGCTTGCGCTGCAGGACGCGACGCTGCAGGACTTCGTGCAAGGCACGCAAACAACGCTAGCCAGCAACGTTGGCTCTACGACGGCTATTCAAACCTCTACCAACATCTCCGGCTTCACTGGCAATTTCCGGCCCAAGGTCATCAATGGCCGAATCATGATGGTCTTCGATATGACCATCTCGGAGCTTCAACCGCTGCAAACCTTTACTTCGGGCAGCAGTGCGAGCCAGTCGACCGTCCAACTGCGAACGATGCCTCTGGCGCGCTTCGAGCAGTCGGTGGGGCTCAGGCCTGGCGAAACGCTGGTACTCACTGGCATGCGCGAGCAATCCACAAGCACAACCAACAACGGTATCGGCTCGCCGTACATGCCGCTGCTGGGCGGTGGCGTCGATGCGCAGAAGAAGGACACGATGATCGCTGTCGTCATCACTGCGCGCCTGCTCTAACCAAGGGAAATTCCGACATGAACAGAACCCTCATGAATGTCTTGGCGAGTGCGCTGCTGGCCGCTATTGCGATTTCCGCGCGCGCGCAGAACGCTTCAGCACCGCAAGCTTCTCTGGCCAGTGCCGGCGCACAGCAAGGCACGTCGTCAGCTGTCAGCCCGGCCGCCGCCGCGGGCGCGCAGCTCGCTCAAGGTGCACGCAGCTCCGAGTCCGATGAATTGGCCAACCTGCAGAAGCAGATTCCGCTGTGGAAAGCACGTGCCGAAATCGCCAAGTACCAGGCCGAGGTCCGTAAATCGGAGCCGGCCGTGGGATTGGCCGCGCCGCTGCCGGCAGCAACCATGGCAGCAGCACAGGGGGCCGTCCCCGCAGCAGCACCGGCCGCATCCGCGCTTGCTGCAGGGCCGCGCGCGATTTCGCTGCACGCCTACGACGGCAAGTACACCGCGATGGTGGAGGTAAACGGCCAAGCCATCCCTGTACGCGCTGGCGACACGCTTGACGGCGGCTGGAAGGTCGCTGGCATTGACGACGCGGGCATCAAGATCGTCAACGGCAAGCGTGTGCGTATTCTGAGGCCCTAACCATGGCGCACGCACTTACCTTTTCCGGTGCGAAGGGTGCTTTTGCAATTGGTTTGTCGTGGCAGCACGAGGAAAACCTGCCAAAGGCACAAAGCTTGCGCAAGCTGGCACGTCAGCTCGGGCCCAACGTGCGATGGGGCGTAGCGTTCAAGAATGCGCACGGCACCTTTCAAAGTGCGCTGTGTGAACCGATTGCAGGCGTCAAACCGTCACGGGCCAGACCTCTAGCGGCCATTGTCGCCACTGCGCATCCGCAACCCTGGGCAGGCCTGTATCACCTGGGCGGCGAGCATTACTGGTACATCGCGGTACGCCAGGGGCAAGCCGTCATCGCCGGCGGCGATCAGGTTGGCACGATCAGCGAACTGGCTGCTATTCGCGCTTATCACCAATCGCTACCAGGCTGGACCGAGATCGAGGGCAATCTAGACGACTTGGCCAACCTTGCACGCCAGGCCACGAGCGTGCCGGCTCTACACGACGTGCAGTCTGGCTCCTGGCGGACTGCCGCGCTTGCCGTAACAGCAATTGCGCTTGTGGTGGGAACTGTCTTTGGCGGCTGGTACTTGTATGACCAACAGCAAGAGGCCGAACGCTTGGCGGCCCAGGCCCGCCAGAAGGCAGCGGCCGCGCGCAAAGCTGCTGCTGCCCAGCAACGCATCCAACCTTGGCTTCGCGAGCCCACGCCGGCGATGTTCTTCGAGGCCTGCCGGGCGGCCTGGCACGAGCAGGAGTTGGCCATGCGTGGCTGGACGCTCGCCAGTTGGCATTGCAAGCCCCGTCCTGGTAACGCCCCCGAAGCTGGCCGAATTTCCATCGAGACATCGTGGAACCGAGAAGGCGGCCTTGCAGCGGATGCGCCTGGCGCACTCTCGGCTGACGGGCAGTCGGCCAATCATTCTCGCGAGGCCTCCTCGCCTTTTGGGCCGCCGGCGAATATCGACGTGCTCCCCCTTACTGCCGCACGCAAGAACATCTGGATGCTCGCGCAGGAACATGGCTTGACTTTGCGCTTGACCGATCCACCGCCTCCGCCAGCGCAGGCCGACAAGGATGCGCCACCCCCCGATCCTTGGATTCAGGTGACGGCGAATTTTACGCTGGCCGCACCGCCCTGGTTGGATTTGGCCGCGGCTTTCGATGTAGTGCCGGGCCTGCGCGTAGTCGACCTGGGCTACGACGCGCGAGCTCAACAATGGACCGCCAACGGCACGCTTTACACCGCGCGAGGCGCGGCGCCTGTACACGGAGGAATTTGATGTTTGCCTTCCTGAACCGTTTTGTTCGCAAACCGGCGCGGCTCGATCCCGGCGCGGCTGGCCGTGGCGGTGCCGTGACAGCCACGGACAAGGCCAATCTGGTGCCCGAACCGCCCGAAGCGCTGGCACCCCACGTCGTCTATCCGCGAGTGTTTGGCCCGCGTTTTGAACAGATCGCAGTTGATCTGAATCTGCTCTCTACAGGCCAGGCCCAGGCACTGCGCCAGCGGGCAGCAGGGCAGGGTGGGTATGTCGAATACCTGGCTCCGACGTTTGGCCTATCGTCCGAACAGGTGCAACGTGTGCTGGCCGCGCAGGGTTTTGTCGTGCACGTGGATGCACGTCACTATGGCACCCCGCGCTTTCTAGCATGGGAAGCCGTGCTACGGCGCCTGGGTGCCACGCCCCAGGTCAGGAAAGCCTCCGCCCAGGACCTGGCGGCGCTGCGCCGGGAGTTGGCCAATGCCGGGCGGCTGGACGATACCGATCTACAGACCCTGGCCAAGGCGCGTCAACTGATCGCCGATGCTGCCGCAGTCGGCGCCTCTGACATTCACATCCTGGTGCGCGAGGACCACACCGAGGTCCAGATCCGCATCAAGGGCGATCTGTGGACAGTCGCCTCGATGTCGATGCGCCGCGAGGAAGGTGAGCGCCTGACGCGCTCTATGTATTCGGGCTTGGCCACCATCAAGGAGGACAGCTACAAGGCGCTGAACTTCCAGAATGCACAGATCACAGGTGAAGCGCTGCCCGGCACGGGGCTCACCTCTGTACGGATTATTCGAGGGCCATCATTTCCGGTGGAGTCCGGTGGCGGCTTCTTGGTTGCACGTTTGCAATATCGTGATCTTGCGGCGCAATCCGAGGGCTCCCCAGAAGTTGCGAAGCGCTTGGATTTGTGCACGCCCAAAGCGCCACCGGGCGCTTTCCGTTTGGGAGAGATGGGTTACACGCCGCTGCAGGTGGAACTCGTCTCACGGCTGATGCATCGCCCGATGGGTGCTGTCATCGTGACCGGCCCTACGGGCTCGGGTAAAACTACCACGCTCTATGAATACACGCGGGAACGGGCGCGCCTGCTCCCACATGACCGCCTGATCACCATCGAGGACCCCACCGAATACCCGATGAACTGGGCGATCCAGCTCGTCACCGACAGCAAAAGCTTTCCGCAGATGCTGACCAAGACGCTG
>NZ_VZPV01000007.1 GCF_008801405.1 Ralstonia insidiosa
ACGCCACGAATCGCAGATTTGAAAGTGAACAGGAAAGTCAATGAAATCAACGATCTACCAACACCACCTCCGCGCCAGTGCTAGCTTTTCGTACCGTCACTTATTGCACTGAAAACGAGGGGACCCCGAAAAGCCCCCGATAGACGAATCGGGCGCGTCGGCCCGAGCCTCGAATGGCTCCAGGCCGGGAAAAATGGGCAAGTTAGCCAGGATCAGGCCGATTTCATGCGTGCTGGCACTCGAATTCGACCGCCAAGCCCCGGAAACAGAGCCTTCGCGGGCAGTGATTCGTCTATCGTGTTCACTTTCGCCGGCAGGCATCCGGCTCGCATCGAGGCGGCCGCCGTAGGGCAGTGGCTGGCCAGCGGTTCGCATGAGCTGTTCGGGGTCGTCTCAGAAAACGGAAAATAAAGCACGCTAAGGCGTCGCCGCCCCTGCCAGGCTTGCCCCGCCCTGTAGTGACGCGATCAACGGGCAGGAAACATTCCCCTTTCGTGCATGGCAGGCGCACACGAGTTCAGACAGCACGGTTTCCATGCGCGCCAAGTCGGCCATCTTCTCGCGCACGTCCTTGAGCTTGTGCTCGGCCACGCTGCTGGCTTCCTCGCAGTGGGTGCCATCGTCGAGCCGCAGCAGCTCGGCGATTTCATCCAGGCTGAAGCCCAACCGCTGAGCGGATTTCACGAACCGCACCCGCGTTACATCCGCCTCCCCATAGCGGCGGATGCTGCCGTAAGGCTTGTCCGGCTCGGGCAGCAAGCCCTTGCGCTGATAGAACCGGATCGTCTCCACATTGACGCCGGCCGCCTTGGCAAAAACGCCAATGGTTAGGTTCTCCAAAGTATTTTCCATATCGCTTGACTCCGTACATGAGTACGGAAGTAAGGTTACGCTATCCAATCCAAATTCAAAAGGCCAACGTATGTCTGAATCGCAAAACGGGCGCGGTGCGCTCTTCGCCGGCGGGCTGGCCGCCATCCTCGCCTCCGCTTGCTGCCTCGGGCCGCTGGTTCTGATCGCCTTGGGCTTCAGCGGGGCTTGGATCGGCAACCTGACCGTGCTGGAGCCGTATCGCCCGATTTTCATCGGCGCAGCGCTGGTGGCGTTGTTCTTCGCCTGGCGGCGCATCTACCGCCCTGCGCAAGCCTGTAGGCCGGGTGAGGTCTGCGCGATTCCCCAAGTGCGAGCGACCTACAAGCTCATTTTCTGGGTCGTGGCCGTACTGGTTCTGGTCGCGCTCGGATTTCCCTATGTCATGCCATTTTTCTACTGATCGGAGTTCACCATGAAGAAACTGTTTGCCTCCCTCGCCCTCGCCGCCGTTGTTGCCCCCGTGTGGGCCGCTACCCAGCCCGTCACGCTGTCCGTACCGGGCATGACGTGCTCGGCCTGTCCGATCACCGTCAAGAAGGCGATTTCCAAGGTCGATGGCGTCAGTAAAGTTGCCGTGACCTTCGAGACCCGCGAAGCGGTGGTCACCTTCGATGATGCCAAGACCAGTGTGCAGAAGCTGACCAAGGCAACCGGGGACGCGGGCTATCCCTCCAGCGTCAAGCAGTGAGCCACTGAACCCGACCCTGGGGCGATCATGGGACTGATCACACGCATTGCCGACAAGGCCGGCGCGCTTGGCAGTGTGGTTTCCGCGATGGGCTGCGCCGCCTGTTTTCCGGCCATCGCCAGCTTGGGCGCGGCCATCGGGCTGGGCTTTCTACAGGAATACGAAGGCTTGTTCATTTTCACGCTGCTGCCGCTGTTCGCCGTCGTCGCTTTGCTGGCGAATGCACTGGGCTGGCTCAGTCATCGGCAATGGCACCGCAGCCTGCTCGGCATGATCGGGCCAGCCATCGTGTTCGCCGGAACCGTCTGGTTGCTTGGCAACTGGTGGACAGCGCGCCTCGTATACACCGGCCTGGCCCTGATGATCGGCGTGTCGATCTGGGACTTGGTTTCACCGGCAAATCGCCGCTGCGGGCCGGATGGCTGCGAACTCCCAGCAAAACACGGCTGACGGCGTGAGCCAGCGGCCAACACAGAAAAGGAACGATGAATGACCACCCTCAAAATCACCGGCATGACTTGCGACTCGTGCGCAGTGCATGTCAAGGAAGCCCTGGAGAAAGTGCCAGGCGTGCAGTCGGCGAATGTCTCATATACCAAGGGCAGCGCCAAGCTCGCCGTCGAGACCGGCACATCGCCGGACGCGTTGACTGCCGCCGTGGCCGGACTCGGTTATCGGGCCACGCTCGCCGACGCGCTCGTGCCTCCGGTGGGCGGCGGCTTGCTCGTCAAGATGCGCGAATGGCTAGGTAGCGGCGACAAGGCTGGTGATGATGGTGGCGGATTGCATATTGCCGTTATCGGCAGCGGCGGCGCGGCGATGGCGGCGGCGCTGAAGGCCGTCGAGCAAGGCGCGCACGTCACCCTGATCGAGCGCGGCACTATTGGCGGCACCTGCGTCAATATCGGCTGCGTGCCGTCCAAGATCATGATCCGCGCTGCTCACATCGCCCACTTGCGTCGAGAAAGCCCGTTCGATGGCGGCATGCCGCCCACACCGCCGACGATCTTGCGCGAGCGGCTGCTGGCCCAGCAGCAGGCGCGCGTCGATGAACTGCGCCACGCCAAATACGAAGGCATCCTGGATGACAATCCCGCCATCTCCGTGCTGCACGGCGAAGCCCGTTTCAAGGACGCGCACAGCCTGACCGTGCAACTCAACGGTGGTGGCGAACGTGTGCTGGCGTTCGACCGTTGCCTGATTGCCACCGGCGCGAGTCCGGCCGTGCCGCCGATTCCCGGCCTGAAGGACACGCCGTACTGGACTTCCACCGAAGCACTGGTCAGCGACACCATTCCTGAGCGGCTGGCCGTGATTGGTTCGTCGGTGGTAGCGCTGGAACTGGCGCAGGCGTTCGCCCGACTGGGCAGCAAAGTAACGATTCTTGCACGCAGCACCCTGTTCTTCCGCGAAGACCCGGCCATCGGTGAGGCAATCACGGCGGCGTTCCGCGCCGAAGGGATCGAGGTGCTGGAGCACACCCAGGCCAGCCAGGTCGCGCACGAGGGCGGCGAATTCGTGCTCACCACGGCGCACGGCGAGCTGCGCGCCGACAAACTGCTGGTCGCCACCGGTCGCTCGCCCAACACGCGCAGCCTGGCACTGGACGCGGCAGGTGTCGCGCTCAACCTGCAAGGCGCTATCGTCATCGACGTCGGCATGCGGACCAGCACGCCGGACATCTACGCGGCCGGCGACTGCACCGACCAGCCTCAGTTCGTCTATGTGGCGGCAGCGGCCGGCACCCGTGCGGCGATCAACATGACGGGCGGTGACGCGGCGCTTAACCTTGCCGCCATGCCTGCCGTGGTGTTCACCGATCCGCAAGTCGCCACCGTGGGCTACAGCGAGGCAGAGGCCCAGCACGACGGGATCGAGACCGACAGTCGCACCTTGACCTTGGACAACGTGCCGCGCGCACTCGCCAACTTCGACACACGCGGCTTCATCAAGCTGGTCGTTGAAGAAGGCAGCGGACGACTGATCGGCGTGCAGGCGGTCGCGCCGGAAGCGGGCGAGCTGATCCAGACCGCTGCGCTGGCGATTCGCAACCGCATGACGGTGCAGGAACTGGCCGACCAGTTGTTTCCCTACCTGACGATGGTCGAGGGCTTGAAGCTCGCGGCGCAGACCTTCAACAAGGATGTGAAGCAGCTTTCCTGCTGCGCCGGGTGAGAAAAAGGAGGTGTTCGATGAACGCCTACACGGTGTCCCGGCTGGCCCTTGATGCCGGGGTGAGCGTGCATATCGTGCGCGACTACCTGCTGCGCGGACTGCTGCGGCCGGTGGCGTGCACGCCAGGCGGCTACGGCCTGTTCGACGAGGCTGCCTTGCAGCGGCTGTGCTTCGTGCGGTCCGCCTTCGAAGCGGGCATCGGCCTCGATGCGCTGGCGCGGCTGTTCCGGGCGCTGGATGCAGCGGACGGTGGCGAAGCGGCCACGCAGCTTGCCGTGCTGCGCCAGTTCGTCGAACGCCGGCGCGAAGCGTTGGCCGATCTGGAAGCGCAGTTGGCCACCCTGCCGACCGAGCCGGCACAGCACGCGGAGAGTCTGCCATGAACGGCCCGGAACGCCTGCCGACCAAGACACGCAAGCCGTTCACCGGCTACCTGTGGGGCGCGCTGGCCGTGCTCACCTGTCCCTGCCATTTGCCGATTCTCGCCGTTGTGCTGGCCGGAACGACCGCCGGCGCATTCATCGGGGAGCATTGGGGTATTGCAGCCCTCACGCTGACCGGCTTGTTCGTGCTGTCCGTGACGCGGCTACTGCGGGCCTTCCGGGGCGGATCATGACGACCTCGCACCCCGCCGGATGGACGGCGACCGAGTTGGCGCAGGCGGTTGTGCGCGGGCAACTTGAGCTGCATTACCAGCCGATAGTCGATCTGCGCAGTGACCAGATTGTCGGTGCGGAAGCCCTGTTGCGCTGGCGTCATCCGACGCTCGGGCTGCTGCCGCCCGGCCAGTTCCTGCCTGTGGTCGAATCGTCCGGCCTGATGCCGGAAATCGGTGCCTGGGTGCTGGGCGCAGCCTGCCGCCAGATGCGCGAGTGGCGGAAGCTGGCGTGGCAACCGTTCCGGCTGGCCGTCAATGTTTCGGCGAGCCAAGTGAGACCGGGTTTCGACGGGTGGGTAAAGGACATGCTGGCTGATGCCGAGTTGCCCGCCGAGTCTCTTGAAATCGAGCTGACCGAATCGGTCGCATTCGGTAATCCGGCGATCTTCCCCGCCCTGGAAGCCTTGCGACAGATCGGTGTGCGCTTCGCCGCCGATGACTTCGGCACCGGCTATTCCTGCCTGCAACACCTGAAGTGCTGCCCGATTACTACGCTCAAGATCGACCAGTCCTTCGTCGCCGGACTCGTCGCCGATCACCGCGACCGAACCATCGTGCGCTCCGTGATTCAGCTTGCGCACGGGCTGGGCATGGACGTGGTGGCCGAGGGCGTGGAAACGCCGACCAGTCTCGCACTGTTGCGGCAAGCGGAGTGCGATACGGGACAAGGCTTCCTGTTCGCCAAGCCAATGCCGGCGGCGGCATTCGCCGCCTTTGTCAGTCAATGGAGGGGTGCCACCATGAATGCAAATGATCCGACTGCCACCAGTTGCTGCGTGTGCTGCAAGGAAATCCCGCTCGATGCCGCCTTTACCCCGGAAGGCGTGGAGTATGTCGAGCACTTCTGCGGGCTGGAGTGCTATCAGCGCTTCCAGGCGCGGGCCAAGGCAGAGAACGAAACCGGTGCTGATCCGAACACCTGCGGCTCGCTGCCGTCAGACTCAGGCATACCCTAACCTGGCGTCAGATCGTCCGGCGCGGAAGCGTCAGAATAGAGCCGCCTCGCGAATTGTTTGACACAGCCCGTCAAAGGTCATAGATTTCTTCCTGACACATTTCCCTCAGGAGGATACCTTGCACGGTCAGCGCATCGGTTACGTCCGCGTCAGCACCTTCGACCAGAACCCGGAACGGCAACTGGAACAGATTCCGGTGGACAAGGTGTTCACCGACAAGGCGTCGGGCAAGGATACCCGGCGGCCCGAACTGGAACGGCTGCTCGCCTTCGTGCGCGAAGGCGACACGGTGGTGGTGCACAGCATGGATCGTCTGGCACGCAACCTCGACGACCTGCGCCGCCTGGTGCAGAGCCTCACCCGGCGCGGCGTGCGCATCGAATTCGTGAAAGAGCATTTGACCTTCACCGGCGAGGACTCGCCGATGGCGAACCTGATGCTCTCGGTGATGGGCGCGTTCGCCGAGTTCGAGCGCGCTCTGATCCGCGAGCGTCAGCGCGAGGGTATTGCGCTCGCCAAGCAACGCGGAGCTTACCGTGGCAGGAAGAAATCCCTGTCGTCTGAGCGTATTGCCGAACTGCGCCAACGTGTCGAGGCTGGCGAGCAAAAGACCAAGCTGGCTCGTGAATTCGGAATCAGTCGCGAAACCCTGTATCAATACTTGAGAACGGATCAGTAAATATGCCACGTCGTTCAATCCTGTCCGCCGCCGAGCGGGAAAACCTGCTGGCGTTGCCGGACTCCAAGGACGACCTGATCCGACATTACACATTCAGCGATACCGACCTCTCGATCATCCGACAGCGGCGCGGGCCAGCCAATCGGCTGGGCTTCGCGGTGCAGCTCTGCTACCTGCGCTTTCCAGGCGTCATCCTGGGCGTCGATGAACCGCCGTTCCCGCCCTTGTTGAAGCTGGTCGCCGAGCAGCTCAAGGTCGGCGTCGAAAGCTGGGACGAGTACGGCCAGCGGGAGCAGACCCGGCGCGAGCACCTGGTCGAGCTGCAAACCGTGTTCGATTTCCGGCCCTTCACCATGAGCCATTACCGGCAGGCCGTCCAGATGCTGACCGAGCTGGCGATGCAAACCGACAAGGGCATCGTGCTGGCCAGCGCCTTGATCGAGCACCTGCGGCGGCAGTCGGTCATTCTGCCCGCGCTCAACGCCGTCGAGCGGGCGAGTGCCGAGGCGATCACCCGCGCCAACCGGCGCATCTACGACGCCTTGGCCGAACCATTGGCGGACGTGCATCGCCGTCGCCTTGATGACTTGCTCAAGCGCCGGGACAACGGCAAGGCGACCTGGTTGGCCTGGCTGCGCCAGTCACCGGCCAAGCCGAATTCGCGCCACATGCTGGAGCACATCGAACGCCTCAAGGCGTGGCAGGCACTCGACCTGCCTTCCGGCATCGAGCGGCTGGTTCACCAGAACCGCCTGCTCAAGATCGCCCGCGAAGGCGGCCAGATGACACCCGCTGACCTGGCCAAGTTCGAGCCGCAGCGGCGTTACGCCACCCTCGTTGCGCTGGCCATCGAGGGCATGGCCACCGTCACCGACGAAATTATCGACCTGCATGACCGTATCCTGGGCAAGCTGTTCAACGCCGCCAAGAACAAGCATCAGCAGCAGTTCCAGGCATCGGGCAAAGCCATCAATGCCAAGGTGCGCCTGTACGGGCGCATCGGCCAGGCGCTGATCGACGCCAAGCAATTGGGCCGCGACCCGTTCGCTGCCATCGAGGCCGTCATGTCCTGGGACGCCTTCGCCGAGAGCGTCACCGAGGCGCAGAAACTCGCACAGCCCGAGGACTTCGATTTCCTGCACCGCGTCGGCGAAAGCTACGCCACGCTGCGCCGCTACGCGCCGGAATTCCTTGCCGTGCTCAAGCTGCGGGCCGCGCCCGCCGCCAAGGACGTGTTCGACGCCATCGAAGTGCTGCGCAACATGAACAGCGACAACGCCCGCAAGGTGCCCGCCGATGCGCCGACCGGCTTCATCAAGCCGCGCTGGCAGAAGCTGGTGATGACCGACACCGGAATCGACCGGCGCTACTATGAACTGTGCGCGCTGTCCGAGTTGAAGAACTCCCTGCGCTCGGGCGACATCTGGGTGCAAGGGTCACGCCAGTTCAAGGACTTCGAGGATTACCTGGTGCCACCGGCGAAGTTCGCCAGGCTCAAACAGTCCAGCGAGTTGCCGCTGGCCGTGGCCACCGATTGCGACCAGTACCTGCACGAGCGGCTGACGCTGCTGGAAACGCAGCTTGCCATCGTCAACCGCATGGCGGCGGCAAACAACCTGCCTGATGCCATCATCACCGAGTCGGGCCTGAAGATCACGCCGCTGGATGCGGCGGTACCCGACACTGCGCAGGCGTTGATCGACCAGACGGCCATGATCCTGCCGCACGTCAAGATCACCGAACTGCTGCTGGAAGTGGACGAGTGGACAGGCTTTACCCGTCACTTCGCGCACCTGAAATCGGGCGACCTGGCCAAGGACAAGAACCTGTTGCTGACCACGATCCTGGCCGACGCGATCAACCTGGGCCTGACCAAGATGGCCGAGTCGTGCCCTGGCATGACCTACGCTAAGCTGGCGTGGCTGCAAGCCTGGCACGTCCGTGACGAAACCTATGGGGCGGCGCTGGCCGAGCTGGTCAACGCGCAGTTCCGGCATCCCTTCGCCGAGCACTGGGGCGACGGCACCACGTCATCGTCGGACGGCCAAAACTTCCGCACTGGCAGCAAGGCCGAGAGCACCGGCCACATCAACCCGAAATACGGCAGCAGCCCAGGACGGACGTTCTACACCCACATCTCCGACCAGTACGCGCCGTTCCACACGAAGGTCGTGAACGTCGGCGTGCGCGACTCGACCTACGTGCTCGACGGCCTGCTGTACCACGAGTCCGATCTGCGCATCGAGGAGCACTACACCGACACGGCGGGCTTCACCGATCACGTCTTCGCGCTGATGCACCTACTAGGCTTCCGCTTCGCGCCGCGCATCCGCGACCTGGGCGACACCAAGCTCTATATTCCCAAGGGTGAAACCGCCTATGACGCGCTCAAGCCGATGATCGGCGGCACGCTCAATATCAAGCACGTCCGCGCCCATTGGGATGAAATCCTCCGGCTGGCCACGTCGATCAAGCAAGGCACGGTGACGGCCTCGCTGATGCTCAGGAAACTCGGCAGCTACCCGCGCCAGAACGGCTTGGCCGTCGCCCTGCGCGAGTTGGGCCGCATCGAACGCACGCTGTTCATTCTGGACTGGCTGCAAAGCGTCGAGCTACGCCGCCGCGTCCATGCTGGGCTGAACAAGGGGGAAGCCCGCAACGCGTTAGCCCGCGCCGTGTTCTTCAACCGCCTGGGCGAAATCCGCGACCGCAGCTTCGAGCAGCAGCGCTACAGAGCCAGCGGCCTCAACCTGGTGACGGCGGCCATCGTGCTCTGGAATACGGTTTATCTGGAACGGGCCGCGAATGCCCTGCGTGGCCACGGCAAGCCCGTTGATGACTCTCTATTGCAGTATCTGTCGCCGCTGGGTTGGGAGCACATCAACCTGACTGGCGATTACCTCTGGCGCAGCAACGCCAAGATCGGCGCGGGCAAGTTCAGGCCGCTACGGCCACTGCATCCGGCTTAGCGTGCTTTATTTTCCGTTTTCTGAGACGACCCCATGCAGGCGGTCCTGGATCGCTGGTCGAACCGCCGCCAGGTCATTCCACCGGAACTGATCGGGAAGATTGCGCCCACCAGGCTGGAGAGCATCAACTTGCGGGGTGTGTTTCGCTTCCCGGTTGACCGCTATGCTGACCAAATCCTGCCTTCGCGGCCAAATGCATCGATAACTGGCACCAATGGATGAAACCGACCACGGTTTGACGCCACGAATCGCAGATTTGAAAGTGAACAGGAAAGTCAATGAAATCAACGATCTACCAACACCACCTCCGCGCCAGTGCTAGCTTTTCGTACCGTCACTTATTGCACTGAAAACGAGGAGACCCCTAAGGAGGGCGGTGGGTAGCTTCTTGAACGGCTCGAGCCGACAGCGCCGCGCCCAGCTCAGCCAGGCCCTGAGGTCGGATGCGGCCTGTTCGATGCTGTTGTGCGCTGTGGCCCGTGCGTACACCGCGCGCAGCGCCATCTTCAGCCGCCACGCCCGCGCGCTCTTGAGGGGGACGTCTCAGAAAACGGAAAATAAAGTACGTTAAGCCATTGGCATGGCCACCGCTCTCGCAAACGATCATTTTCAAGAAGCCACCGTGAGAATGCGGGCCGCGCCAGTGCTGGCCTTGTCCGTCCCGTTCTCGAAAACCGCTCTCGAATCGAGCCGCCGAGACTGCCGAGTTTCGAGAACAGCCGAAACGCCGCTTCCAGCGGCAGACGCCACACGCAAAGCCGCGCCGTTGCTGGATCGAGCATTCCTTAGCGTGCTTTAAATTCCGTTTTCTGAATCGACCCCTGTTCAGCAAAAAAATCGACCGCACAGAACGCGCTACAAGCGATTTTTCCGGGTGTCCGAGGGGTCAGGGCTGGCCAATGGTCAGAAAACGCCGTAGCGGGCCTCCTGCGCGGCCATTTCAGCCCTTTTAAGCCTTCATGCCCATCGCGGAAGGCTTCGCCCCTCCCTTTTGAAGACTTTTTGACGGTTGTGTAGCAGGGACGGTCTTCCACGGCGCGCAGCGCGCCCGGTTGAGCGGCCGGCGCGGCCGTAGGACGCGGCGGGCGTGATTTATCCGGTGTCTTAGCGCCCGTAGGGTGCCCCGCTTGCGGGGCAGGTCAGGACGGCCGCTTGCGGACGGCCTGAGCCGCTTAGACCGTGGTTGCAGGGCGGTGGAGCACCCCCGCCCGGCGCAGCCGGGCTTTGTAAGCACTCGCGCCAAGGGCGCGCACGACTTGGGGTGAGGCCGAAGGCCGAGGGGCAAAGCCCCTGGGGGGATGGGAGGACGGCGAAGCCGGCCGGGAGGGTTCGAGAAGGGGGGGCACCCCCCTTCGGCGGCGTTAAAACGTTAAATAAGAAGGCGTTAAAACGCGCGCGCGTGTTACGCTGTGGATAAGCTGTCGTAAGTCCTTGTCGCGTAAGACTTTTTCCAAGTGGCATGTACGCCGATAGACGAGAAAGCTGTACGCCGATAGACGAGAAAAACGTACCGCGATAGACGAGTGTTTGTACGTCGATAGACGAAACGGCCGGTTTTTCTGTGGATAAGTAGCCAAATGTACGCCGATAGACGAGTGTTTTTGGCAGTATCGGATGCTTTCAGCGTGGCAGCAAAAAAGGCGTTTTCGGATGCTTCCGGGCTAAAAATCCAATGCTGACGCGGGTTTTTCGGTAGTTTTGTCGCACAGGGGTGTGCGGTGATAGACGAGTAAACCGTACCGCGATAGACGAATTCGCGCAGTTTGGCAAGAAGGCGAAATGTACGCCGATAGACGAGTCCGGGCCGGCGCTGGCCAGGGGGCCACGATGGGCGGTTGAGGCTCTGCCGGTGGTCAAGCTGGGGCAGTGCGGCGAGCCTCTGCATGGGCGTCAGGCCAGCTTTTTTTGCAAGAAGTAGGACACCCAGGACAGCTTGCCGGCCTTGTTGGCCTCGCATACCAGTTTGGCGTTATCGCGGGTCATGATGACCAGCTTGTTGGGCTTCACGGACTCGTCGAGGAACATCCGGTAGTCGGGCAATGGGTCGCGCTCCACGATTTCCTTGATCTCCTGCTTGAAGCGGCGCAAGGTCTGCGAGCTGCCCGTTTTCTCCAGCAGCAACGGCAAGCTGATTTCCCACCATGCCTTATCGCCGCAGTGCTTGCGGGCCAGCTCGTACAAGCGGCGTTCCAGGGCTTGGCCAAGGCTGAAGTAGTCGGGGTGTAGCGTGAGGATGTCGAAGTCCATTGCGGCCCGGTAGAGCCATTCAGAAATTGTCAGTTCCAACTCCAGCGCGCCCTTGCCGTTCTTCGTCCAGGTCGTCACGCGGTAGTCTTCGATCAAGCCGAAGCCTTCGAGCTGTTCCTTCTCGTTCGTCTTGACGTTCGTTTCAATGGTGGTGCCCTTCAAGCGCCGGCACATGTCCACCACGCGCTCGTAGGCCGCGCCTCCGGTGCTGCGGCGCGTTCCCAGCAGAAACGGGTACACGTCCACGCGGACACGGCGCGAAACCTTGATGCCAGCATCGTGCCCTCGCACGATCTGGCTGATGCAGTAGATCAGGATGTCTTTGTCGAAGACTGTAGCCGCGCCCACAGCGGACGGGATGATGCGAATGCTCCGGCCTGCACGCGAATAGACGCGGATGCGCGTGTCGCGGTTCTTTGACAGGGAGAAGATGGGGTACTCCATTGAGGACACATCATCTTTAACGGGCCAATCATGGATCGCCTCAAGCACCACAAACAGGTCAGGTTGCACGGCGCTGGCCAGGATGTTCCCACTTGCCGGCTCATCGCCTCGCCCAAGTGGAAAAAGTGTTGCGCTTTCGCTGTCTGTGTTATGATGGGACATTCATTGCTCCTTATGTGTCTCTTGCTGCCAAGCGGGTTGATCCGTTAGGGGTTGATGATGGTCTTTGAAGTGCCCGGCCTGCTCGCCGGGCATTTTCTTTTGTGCGTTCCGATTCATGCCGTGGCATGGTGCTGGCCGACTGGCTGCACCGCCAAGCGCAGGCCCAGCGCCTTGAGCACGGCAGACAGGCTGCGCAGCTCCGGGTTGCCCTGGGGCGACAGCGTGCGGTAGAGCTGGTTGGCATTCAGCTCGGTTTCTTTGGCGATAGCGCGCACGCCACCGCGCGCTTGAGCCATCTGGCGCAGCGCCACCAGTAGATCGGCCGGTTCTCCATCCAGGAGAAGCTGGTTTAGGTACTCGGCCGCAAAAGCCGGGTCTTCCTTGAACAGTTCGGCCATTGCTTCGTCGTGGCTTCGATCCTTCATGCTGACCTCCGTTGCCAGTCTTTCCAAAACCCAATCGCGCGCTCGATGTCGGCGTCCTGGGTGCCTTTGTCACCGCCGCATAGCAGTAGAACTACCACCGCGCCCGCCATCGCGTAATAGACGCGGTAGCCGGGGCCTTGGTCGATTCGCAGCTCCCACACACCTTCGCGGCAGGGCTTGTGATCGCCAAAGTTCCCCGCCTCAATGCGGCCCACGCGCCTGACCACCTGGCCTTTTGCAATCGGGTCGCGCAGCTTCTTCAGCCACTCTTGAAACGGGTCGTGCTCGTCCTCGGTGATGTAGTGCCGAACGGTGAACATGTCCATATTATCGTTTATAAACGACAAAGGCGCAAGGGAGCACCCTGCGCCTCGTCTTGGTTGATCGCGTAGGTCATGGCGCGGCCACCAATAACTTGGCGGCCTTGCGCACGGCGTTCGTGGCCTTATCCAGCGCCTCGGCGCATCTGGCCGCGTCGTCGCACCCTTTCATTGCCTCGGCCAAGGCGGCCAGCTCCAAGGCCAAGGTTTCAGGAAGATCCAGCTCCACGCGAATGGAACTCACGCCCGGCGTCGTAGTTTTCTTGTATGCCCGCTCGATAGTGGCCACGGCTCCGCTGACACGTTGCTTGCTCATACCGTACTCGGTGGCCACGTCCACTTGGGCGCGTCCATCCACCAACACGGCGCGCGCCATTTCACGGGCTTGGTCGCCCATGCGGGTGTCGGCGGCAGCGCGGTCAAAGGCTTGCGGGGTAAGGCGTTTCAGTCTCATTGGGGCCGTCCGGTGCATCAGCGCGGTTTCGCGCGCGAAAGTTGAAAGAGAGGCGGCCAGCGGCCGCCCTCATAGAGAGGTCAGAAACGCCAGCCTTCCGGCATGTCGGGAGAGGCATTCCGGCCAGCGCCCTCGATGTCGGGATGCAGTTCTTCCCACAACTGCGCCGGCGTCTTGTCCTTCAGCTCGCCCTGGAGCTTCTTCAGGTACATGACAGCCCGCTCCGGGCCGATGCCTTCCAGCATCGGCAAGGTCATGGACAGGAACCCTTGCCACAGCACCCACTCGGTTTCGTGCATGTTGTGGCCCAGCGTGGTCATGTGGGTTTTCATGCTGAAGAACTGCGCCTGATTGGCTTCGCCCCACTCGAAGGTTTCTTCCCGCAGCGACAGCAGCTTTTCGTTGGCTCGCTCCTTCTCGGCGGCGGCCTTCTGCTCCGGGGTCAGCTCCATCGTCGGGAGGGCTTGCTGGCCGCGTCCCGAGGCGACGGCCGGGGCCGGTGCGGGGTCTTGGCCGCCGTCCTCGTCCTGGTCGCCGGCATCAGCTCCAGCAGCCGCACGCTCGGCATCCCGCTTGCGCTGTTCTTCCAGCCATGCAGGCGTCTTCTCCGGGGCCTTGTCGCCGGCCTTCTTGGCGTTGTCCAGCTCGATGCGGCGCTGGGCCAGATCGTCTTGCTGCTGCTTCCATGCCTTCATTCTGGCCAGCGTGTTGCGGGCTTCGTCGCGCGACAAGGGCAAGCCCTCGTTCATGCGGTGAGAGAGGCGCGAAAACTCGGTGTGCGTGTCCTCGATGTCGTAAATCTGGTTGAGGCAGTGAAGCACCTCGAAGTCGCCGCACAGATCGTTCTCCAGCAGCTCGCGCACCGGGTCTGCATAGCGGCGCACAGCCATGCGCTTGCTAACCCATGCCTCGCCACGGTTCCAGATCGTCATGGCTTCCTTGGTGCCGTACAGCTCCACGTCTTCGAT
Source organism: Ralstonia insidiosa (assembly GCF_008801405.1). Classification (NCBI taxonomy): domain Bacteria; kingdom Pseudomonadati; phylum Pseudomonadota; class Betaproteobacteria; order Burkholderiales; family Burkholderiaceae; genus Ralstonia; species Ralstonia insidiosa. The sequence continues at coordinate 14,019 of NZ_VZPV01000007.1, forward strand.
CACGCCCATTGCTTCCTCGTAGGCGGTCAGGTCGTCGCGGTCGTTGTTCTCCGTGACTTGCAAACGGCGGATTTGCAGCTCGGTCAACCCCTTCTTGATGATGACGGGCACCTTGACCAGCCCAGCCAGCGGCGCGGCGCGGTAGCGGCGCTCCCCGACGATGATGCGGTAGCGGCCGTCCGCTTCTTCATGCACCACCAGCGGCTCGATGATGCCGTTCAGCTTGAAGCTCTCGGCCAGTTCCTCCAGGTTGCGGAACGTCTTGCGAACCTGCTTGACGCTGTAGATGCGCGCCAGTTCGATTTCGGCGTCGGCCGGCTGCACCGGCTTGACGGCGATCTGAGCCACGGCGGACAGCTTGCCCAGGTTGAGGCCGGGCTTTTTGTTGGTTGCGGTTGCGGTCATGTCCTTGTCCTTTTAGATCGCGGCTTTGTCGAAAATCTGGTTGCACACCGCTTTCATTTCGCGGGCGGCCAGGATTTGGCTTTCGCCGCTTTGCACGCGCCACACCGGCCGATCCTTGGCGTACTGCGTGGCTGCGCGGTCGTAAAGCACCCCTTCCATCACCACCTCGCCCAGCTCGTCGCGCAGTTGCTCCAGGGCGTTGCGGTCGAAGGCGCGGCGGGTATTGACGCGGTTGGCCAGCAGGCCCAGCGTCACAAGGTCGGCGTTCCATTCCAGTTGCTGCACGCGCGCAATGTCTTCAAACAGGTCGCCCAGGCCGTCGATGGCGTCTTGATCCATCGTGCAGGGGCACACCACGAAGTCAGCGGCGATCAGCGCGGCATACAGCGGATTCCCCAGCGTCGGGGCCGTGTCGATGATGCACACGTCGAAGTCTTTGGCCAGCTTGGCAAGCGCAGCGCGCGGGGCGTGCAGGTCTTCCAGCGGGCGGCTGGCCACGTCCACCAGCTCGCGGTCAGCAGCCACCAGCGCAGCGGACTCCCCGCACGGAAGCGGTTGCAGTTCGATGGCCTCTCCGTCGAACAAGGCGCTACCCGTCAGCGATTGCAGCTCGTCGCCCTGGTCGCCCACGGTACGCTCGCGCAGTGCCCGGAGGGTCTTGCTGAAGTTCTTTTGCGGATCGAGGTCAACGCACAGGACGCGCAAGCCGCGCTCGATGGCGAAGAAAGCCAGGTTTCGGGCAACAGTGGTCTTGCCGACTCCGCCCTTCTGGTTGGCGATAGCGATGGTTTTCATGATCGTTCGTCCTTTCCCTGGTTGTCGATCAGGCCGCCACCGACACGTCGGCAGGCTGGAAGCACAGCTCAAAATTCACCATGACTTGCAGCCAGTTCATAGCGAACATGTTGATTTGGGCGCGGCGCGGATTCACCGCACTGCCGCCCGTGTAGATCACCTGATAACCGAAGGTGTCTTCCATCTCCAGCACCTCGGCCAGCTTGTTGGCCATATCCACACGCAGCTTGAGCCACGGCGCAGGCATTACCGTGCCCTTCTTCTGGTTGTCGTCGGCCAGCTCGATCAGGCGCATGTCACCCTCGGCGGCCGCAATGTGGCAATACACGGCCATGTCGTCAGGGATTCGCGGAGGGGCGCAGAAAACCGCACCAGCGCGGGCGGATTGCAGGCTGGGGATCAGGTCGGCCAGTCGGTCAAAGAGGCGGGCATAAACGGTAGTACGCATGGTCAAAGCTCCTAAGTCATGTTGATGATGGTCTTCGGTGGATCGTCCCTTTCGCGTGCGAAAGATCGGTTCAGCGCCCCACTGTCTGCTCACAGTTGTTTCCGGGGTTCATCGGCCGTCCATCCGCTGCCGATGAGTTGAATTCTACCATAAAACTATTGACGGTCAATAGTTGAAAGCATGTTTTTTTCCAAGCCGCATAAGTCGATCAGCTCGCCCACGGAAAACTTGGACGGCCCAGCAATGGCGGTCAGAATCCGGCACAGCATTGCCGGTGCATTGATCTGCTGGAGACGCGGCGCAGCCGTGGCAACCAGCCGCGCCCGGCCCTCGGCGTACTCCAACTGGCAACCCTGCATCGCGCTGGCCAGGAAGAAGCCTTCGAGGCTTGAAGCCTCCAAGGCCAAGTCGTTGAAGGCATCCCCACCCTTGGCGCGCACGTAGCTGTCCGGGTCGTGGTCGCGCGGAAGGAAAAGGAAACTCACGTCGGCTGCGTCGGTGACATGAGGCAGGCACACGTCCAGGGCGCGCACAGCCGCCCGTCTGCCGGCGTCGTCCCCGTCAAAGCAGAAGATCACGCGCTTGGCCAAGCCCAGCAGCCGCTCCACATGCTGGCCTGTTGTAGCCGTGCCCAGCGTGGCCACAGCGTTCTGCACACCATGTTGGGCCAGACTGACGACATCCAGGTATCCCTCCACCACATAGGCGGTGCCGGTCGCGGCAATGGCCTCGGCCGCCTGGGTCAGACCGAACAGCACGCGCCCCTTCTGGAAAACTTCGGTTTCCGGTGAGTTGAGATACTTCGGCCCGTCGCCTTCGAGCACGCGGCCACCGAAGCCGATCACGCTGCCGGCGTCATCGAGGATGGGGAACATGATTCGGTCGCGGAAGCGGTCATAGCGGCGGCCGCCGTCATTGACCGCAACCAGCCCGGCCTTCTCCAAGGCCCGGTCGTTGTAGTTCGGGAATGCCTCGCGCAGCGCCTGGAAGCCGGCCGGGGCATAGCCCAAGCCATAACGGGCCGCGATGTCGCCGCGCAGGCCGCGCGCCTTCAGGTATGCAACCGCACGATGAGCGGCGCGGAGCTGGCCACGGTAAAACGATGCGGCTTGTGTCAGGTGGTCGATCAAGATGTGGGACATAGTTCAAGCCTTCGGGATGTTGAGAGAGAGGCGGCCGGTGTCGTACATGTGCAGCATGGAGAGGAAGTAGCTCGGATCGGCAGGCCACTTGCATCCCTGCCAGTACGCCAGCAAGGCCCCGCGCACCGGCTCTTGGTAGCCATTGAGGCGCCGCCGTGCCTCGCGCCACTTGTCGGCTCGGCGCTTGCGGTCAGTGGCTTGCTGACGCTCCCATTGCAGCCGGCGAGCCGTCATTTCCTCGTCCACGTCGATCTGCTCGGCCGCCACTTGGTCAGCGAACAGAGGAAGGGCCTCGCGCTCGGCCTTCTGCTTGCGCGCGAAAGCGGCACGCTTGCGCTCGGTGTCACGGAACTCGTACTTGCCGAAGCGATGGAAACGCATGGCAGGCCCTCAATGGTTCCAGTGCTTCCGGCCGTACTTTCGGCCGGCGATGGTGATGCGATCTTCGGCGTCGATGGGCACGCACTCGCGGCCGCCATCGGCCCGCAACACGGTGCATTGGCCAGCCTCGCCGGTCACGGTAGAGTCGAAGCCGCACACGTAGAACACCCAAGGGCTGTGCTCGTCCTCGCGGAACTGAGCGAACCCGTGGAAGTCCCGCTTCAGAGCCACGCCGCTCCGAGGAACATCCGGGCCAAAGTCGAAAGCGCCTTGATCTGCCATGCTGAAACTCCTACTCAACCAATGCCTACATTCTACCCGTCAAACTATTGACCATCAATAGTTTGTGAGAGAAAAAAGCCTGATTTTTCGCGGGTTCCCGGCTTGTGTTTCTTCGGGGTTCAGGCAAGCTACCTTGGAGCCTCGGGGCGGGGTTTGGGGGCCGGAACAGGCCCCCAAGGTGTTGCAGTTGCTCTTGCCCCGCAGGGGCACAAGCTCCCCTGCTCCCCGTCGATTACCCACATGGCCAGCGGAGCGCGGGGCCGGCTTTTGCATCCCACCATCTACCTCGTCGCCTCGGCGTCCAGGGGCACGCAGGACGGGCGCGGTCAAGGGAGAAACCGGAGGCCGCACGCGGAGCGCAGCCCGAAGGGCGAGCACCGAACGGGTGAGGATTTCAGGGCGCAGCCCGGCCCTTGACCGGAGAAGCCCGGCCGGAGGGCACCATGACGACGAATAAAGGCGCGAGGTAGTGGTGGGGTGCGGCCCCGCGCGTAGCGGATTCAGCGCACCAGCGCCGGCACACCACGGATCAGATCCACAGCCTGAACTTTCGCGCGCGAAAGTTCCTCGATGCGGCCTTCAGGCCGGGCAAGCGGAGCGCGCAGCGCCGGCACGGCGCGGAGGCGTCAGGGATTGACGCCCGAAGGGGCGAGACGCCGCAGGCGGCTCGATGCGCAGCACGAAAGCCCGGCCCCGCAGGGGAGACGCCCAGGGGTCACGCTTGCGCCTCGATCTGCCCATGCACAGCAGCACGCAACGACTCCAGCGCATCCAGGAACCGCTCGGCCGCAACGTCAGCCGCCCACGGCTCCCACGGCCGACAACCGTAGATTTCAGCCAGCGGATCGACATCAAGCACCGGATGCACGATGCCCAGGACATCACGCACTTCATGAGCTGCCCAGCCAATGCAATGCACAGCCTCGGAAGCGGCCGCCACCGAGTCGGCCCGCTTGTGGACGGCGTGCGCTGCCGGCGACCAAGCGCGCAGCTCGTACCGTTCCGAAACCGCAGCCATCAGGCGAGACGAAACAGCACGGAAGGAAAGGCCCAGCACGTCCTTCAACGGAGAAATGCAATCGAACCCAAGGAAACCTTCCTCGGCGTCGTGTAGAAGCTCCAGGAGCGCGTCAGAGGCCGGCAAAGGGGTGTCGCTCCACAGCCGGCGCAAAGCGAGCACCAGGAGCGAATGCTGGGCCACAGAGAGGGGCAGGGGCCATGATGATTCCCCACCCCAGCGGTACGTCCTCGCCAAACGCAAGGCAAGGTCACTGTCGAGCCACGCGCCGGGATCGGGATTGATGAGGTCGAGGCGACGGCCAGAAGGAAGCCGAACCCACGCGCGCGCCTTTGCCTGCGTCATCGGCCGCCTCGCAAGATCATGAAGCCGCCCGAATAGGCGATCTGGAAGCGGTTGAGCACGTCCATCCCCAGCAGCGGAGCGGAAAGGCGCTCCAGGACGGCGATAGCCGCACCCTCAACGGCGAAGGGGCCGACGATCACCGTGTTGGCCGCAGTGATGCCACCACGTTCACGGCCTGCGGCCGTGTCAAAGGATGTTGCGCGGCCAGCGCGGATGCCAGCATTGCGGGCGAGCTTGACCGGCAGCGTCGTGAAGCGCGCTCCGGTGTCCACCATGAAGACCACGGGAAAGCCGTTGACGGCCCCGGCGATGTAGTAGTGGCCGTCCGCAGCGCGCGGGATGGAGTAGTCCCCATTGCCCAGGCGCTGCGCCGGCTTGACCATCACGGGAGAGGCCGCCGCAACGTCTAGCTGGTCGCCGGGGTAGCTCTGGCCGTCATAGACGATGTATTCGCGCTGCTGCGCGTGCGATGTTCCAATGGCAAGGCAGGCCATCAGTGCCACAAGGGCGCGAGTAGCGTTCATTGCCAACTCCAGCGATAGAAGCCAGTCAAGTGCGCGAAAATAGCGGCGTTCGCGGCACTGGCCAGCCAGGTGAAAAACAGAAAGGAAGCCTTCCGCGACTTGTGGCGGAAGGCATGTTGACCAATCAAGGCACCGGGCCAGCCGCATAGCAGCGCGATCCAGTGCAAAGACTTTTCAGACCAGCGCCAACGGTCAGCGACGGCCGCTGATTTGTCGAGGCCGTAGGCCAGAAAGGCCAAGTTGCTCATGAGCGCATAGGCCCAAGCGTAGTGAGGCCGGATACGCCCGGCGATGCTGGCGACAATTACGCCCCCAAGGAACACCGTGCCCAGCGCAAAAGCGGCCCAGCGATGGGCGATCCAAAAGCGATCCGCCAGTGACAGGCCCGGCGCGTTCATTTCGCCAAAGCAGGATCAGCGGAGAGGCCCAGGGCCACAATCAAGCCGGCAGCCTCCTGCAAGCCCGCAAGGGACGACTGGATGAGTCGCGCCGGCACCAGCTCGGCATCCTCGGCCGTGGCTAGCACGGAGCACTTCTGTTCCGTGCTGCCTTCCTTGCGCGTCAGGTTGACGACATTGCGCTGACGGTAGCGCCACGTCTCGCAGCGCGACAGGCATTTGCCGTCCGGGTCGCCGGCCGTGGCCGCGTTCACCGAGTCCTGCGCGCCGGTTGCATTCCCGACATTGGATGCAATCGTGCCGATCAGCATGGCCAGCGGGTTCAGCGACAGCATCACGGAGCCGCCCCGGCCGCTTTTGGTGGCCAAGGGTGCGGGGTTCTCGGCATAGTCGCCCACGCGAACCTCGGCGGTACGCCGGGTCGCGGGGCGCAGCGCCTGGAAGGCACCATCCAGCTCGTACACCACGTCAGCCTGTTCGCGGGTGTCCACCAGCTCGAAGCCGCTGGAGGCCAGCGAAGCCCGCGCGGCGGCCGTCAGCTTTGGGCTGGCCAGGAATTCGATGAAGACTTTGCGCCCTCGATCAGCAGTCAGGTCGATGCGCCCGGTGATGGCCACCTTGACCTCGGCGGCCGTGGCGGCCGCTACAGCAGCCGGAGCATCGTCGGGCACCGCTTCAGAACTGGCCAGCGCAGGTAGGGTGCAGCCGGCCGCAGCGGTCAGAAGCAGGTAAAGCGGAAGGTGACGCATGTTTTCCTCCTTGTTGTTCTTGATGTTCAATCGTCTTCTCGGAAATGGGTGGTGGAGAACAGCAGCGCCGATCCGCGTTGCTCGATCTGCACCATCCCCAGGATGTTCATGCCCAGCAATGCAGGGCCGTTCATGGTGGGCATGACGGCAACCTGGACGTTATGGGCACGGAAGGAACCGAAAACCACTTCTGCTACCGTGGCGACGCATCCGAAGACCTCGCCGGCCGCCGTGCTGAACTGGCGAGGTTCGCATGATGTGATGCCCAAGGGTTTGGCCAGCGAGCCAGGAACGGATGTCACGCCCGCGCCGGTATCCACAATGAAGGTGACAGGCTGGCCGTTGATGCTGCCCGGCGTCTCATAGTGCCCGCGCTGATTCTTTGGCACGCTCATGGTGGCCACGCGCGGCGGCTCGCCCGCTCGTTGTGCGGCCGTGGCGGCAGGCTTTTTGCCGAAGTAATCGAAGGCAACAAAGCACAGGAACCCGATCCCGATCCAGACATAGGCGATGCCGGCGAGGCGCGGCCTTGCCATGTAGAAGGCCGCACCGGCCACCATCAGGAGGCACAAGACCGGATGGCTCAACACGAAACCTTTGAGCCATTGGGTCGTCATCAAGAGGGCGTCGTGTGGAGTCGCCCCATGCGCTATTTGCCAGATCGCGCCCGCGACAATCAGAAAGGCGTAGGGCAGCGCATTGGCGATGACGAACTGCAAAAAGGTGATACGGGGTTGGTCTGCGCGAACCTCGCGCGAACCGCGAAACACCTTCGGGTCATAGTAATGATCCTGCATGGTTTTCGCGGCCCGCTCTCGATACCAATCCCGGTCATCTGCGCTCATGGCCAGCTTTCACTTACTGAAGACCACGGCCGGCACTGGCATCACCAGCTCAACCTCTACGCGCCGGTTTGCGCTGCGCCCAGCCTCGGTGTCATTCGAGGCGACAAAGCAGGTCACGCAGTAGGAGACTTTCAGCTTTCGGGGGTCAACGCCACCACGGGCAAACGCGGCGCGCACAGTCGCAGCTCTTGCGATGGCCAAGGCGCGATTGCCGGCCACGGTGCCGGTCGAATCAGTGCGGCCACGGATCAAGACGCGCTCGGCCGTCATGGCCAGTGGCAGCAGCTCGGACAAGCTACGCTTGGCCTCATCGTTCAGATTTGCCACGGAGCTAGAAAACGGGAGCGAGCGCAACGAACTGGAGGCAGTAGCCGCGACTGGCGCGGCCGTGGCCGGGCCGACTGCAACTACCGTCACGGGGCGCACGTCGTCGGTGAGCTGGGCGGAGCCGGCCGGGATGGCATCCGCTTCGGCCGGGATGGCGAGTGTGGCGACAGTATGGGCGTCTAGCTTGGCCAAGACCGAAGGCTGCGGCCGTGCAGCCGCCTTGCCAGTCGCCTCTGGTGCAGCATCGGTGCTGCCCAGCATCGGAGTCTTGGGCGTTGGTGCCGCACACGGATTGCATGGCACAAAGTAGTCGGTGCCGGTTTGTGGATCGCGCACTTGGGCCAGCCCGGTGAGCACGGGCGCGCCCATCAGGAGCACACGGGGTTGCTCGGGAGGCATCGGCGCGCATCCGGTTACGCCAGCGGCAAGCATGGACGCCCCTAGCGCCCAAGTCACAGGCGCTGGCCAGAACGGCGTGCCAGGATGGAGTGCGCGCCGGCCCTTGCGCGTCAGAGACAGTCGGATGGATGTGCCGGCAGGCTTGCGCGACAGATAGCCGCGGTCGATAAGGTGGCGGGTTTCACCCAGGTACTCGCGCATCACGGCCAGATCGACAGCACCGCACAATGGGCGGCCCGCCGCGCGTTCCGAAAGCACCCGAATGCCCCGCACTTCGCCACGGTCGAGCGCACGCAGCAGCGCAAGCGCGGTTCCGTTCAAGTCGGGATGTTTGCTCATGGTTCAGTCCTTCACCAAGTCCTTGAACGTGGCCCCAGGCGTGAACTTCGGCTTGTGGGTCGAGGGAATCTTGATCGGCGCGCCGGTCTTCGGGTTGCGCCCGGTGCGCGCCGCGACGGCTGCTTTCTCGAAAGTGCCAAAGCCGGTGAGCTTCACCGCGCCGCCCTTGGCCACCTCGTTTTGTACGATGGTGATGAGGCTATCGAGAAAGCGCGTGGTGGCCGCCTTGGATGCTTCGGTGTCTTCAGCAATGGCGTCGATCAGGTCTTGTCGGTTCATGGAAATCTCCGTGTGTCAGTTGAGAATATGACCCAGCACCTTGCCGCAACGGGCGCAGCGCCGTTCATGTACTTGGGTTCCGTCCCAGCTCGAATAGATGGGCGTGGACAGCGGCGAATGGATGCCAAACAGGCAAAGCAGGGCGTTCCACACCTTCACGGTGCGGCCCACATCACGCGGGTGAGCTGAAGCAGCGACTCCCCGGTAAGTCCGTCCAGATACTCGGTGGCCACCAGCCGGCGTGTATCTGGAAATTCCTGCACGCGGTCATCGAGGGCAGCCCACTGGGTGACGCCGTACTCGCGGACAACGCAAAGGATCTCGTCCAGCCTGGTGCAATCAGGCAAAACGGGCGTGCAGCCGATAACGCGCTCGCGCAGCTCGATGGAGAAGAAGTTGCGCAGCTCATCCAGCGTGTGCGTCTCGCGCCAGTTGGACGAAATCACCACATCAACATCGGGATGCGTTCGCAGCCATGTTTCCAGCAGGGGCAGGTAAATCAGCGTGCCAGACTGGCCAGGGTGTAGAACCCCGTCGATGTCCAGCATCAGGACGGGGCCACGGGGAGCACGCTGAAGCGCCCATCGTGTTGCGCGTTGAGTCGCCGGCAGACTTTCGCGCGCGAAAGTCGGGGCGACGGTCGGGCGAATGCCGACGAAGCGGAGTAGGGCGCTCATCATCGGCCGTGCTCCGGCAGCGCCGGCAGCGCCGGCATAGGAGCCTCGCCAGCCACCCACTTCCATGAAGGGAGCTTGCTTTCCGCAATCAATTCATCGACGGCGGCCGCATAGTCTTCACTGGCCCCAGGCGGAACCACGTACATGGCGGTCGGCTCCGGCTCGGTATCCGAAGCCACCGCGCAGGCCAGTGGCCGCGTGGAAGGCAGGTTGTACCGCATCCCTTTCATGAAGCGCCGGTTCTGCTGCGTCAGAGCATCGAGCGCCATCTTCTCGAAGGTGCTTTCAAACGGAATCCAGTTCTCGGTCACGCACATCAGCGCGACTTCCTCCAGCGAGGCCACGCCGGTAGCGCCGATGCTGAAAGTGCCGATCATCATCAGGTGGGTGCCCTCCAAGGCATCCCACAGGCCCAGCTCCACCTCGAATCTCTTGAGCAGCCTCTTGTAGATGTCGTCGTTCATCATGAAGTGGCAATCGGGCAGGTGCTTGAGGACGATCTTGTGCCCGTAGCGCGACTGAGCCAGTTCCTTCACCTCCCCCACCACCAGCATCAAGCGCCGGGTGCCCTTCTCGGGCGTGGCGATTCGCATCATCTGCGCGAGTCGCCGCTGGGTGATTTCGTTCTTCTTCTCGGCGTTGAACGATTCGGGCATGTAGAGCATTCCGGCCAAGCTCGCGCCTTTTGCAGTCTTGTCCTCGGCTGCTTGCAGCAGATACTTGCGGATCACGTACCAACTGCGCTTGCCGGCCATCGTCGGTGCCCATCGGTTGAAGCCCGCTTCTTCCCACAGGTAATGCAGGGTGCCGCGCAGGGTCAGTTTGTTGCCATCGGTCTTGACGCTATCCGTCTCCTTTCCGCTCGGTGCCGGCGCGGATCGGCTGGCCCCCTTGGACAGCGCGAAGTCGAACTTCAGCGCCGTGGTGCCTTCGTCGGGGTTCTCCTGGATCGCGGAGCCAATGACTTGGCCAAGCCCGGACAGCTCGGGCGGCGGCTCGTAGGAATCGCAGGCCGGGGCGTGGCCGCTACCAGAATTGGGCATCCGTTTGATGAGGTACTTGTCATCGACCTTGGCCACGTACATTTCAATGCCAGGGGTACGGCACAGGCACAGCGGCCGCTCCCGCGAGCTGTAGATATTGGCCAGCAGCTCGGACAAGGCTGGGTCGTCTGAATGAATGGATTGCCCGCCAATCTGGTAGATCGCCATGTTTTTCTCCCTTGCTTACCGGCCCATGTCCCGGCCCACGTCCCGCGCGTTCTCCCGCGCAGGCTCTTTGCCCTGCTCGTACACCTGACTCTTTTCGTTGCCGTGCTGGATCGTCACTTTCTCGCCTACCCGGACATCCCGATCCAGCCCTTCCTTCTCGTAGCGCACAGCCACCATGTCGGACATCTTCACCAGGGCGTGATGCGATGAGGTGGCCACCACTTCGCCCTTCACGTCCTGCTTGAGTTCTTGCGCATCCAGCACCACCAAGCCCCGATGACTGGCGGCCATGTCGATCACGCGCCGCGATTCATCCACGGTGACACTTCCCTCCGGGACGCGGCCCCGATGAAGCTGCTCGGACAGCTCGGCACGCGCATTGAAGTAGCTGGTTTCCCGCTGGTCTTGACTGGTCTGAGGTGTCCAGCTCTGCTTGATGTCGTGAAGCTGCTTGTAGGCCCCGTCCAGCTCCGGGTGGCGCTCCAGCGCCTCCCGCTTGGTGAGCTGGTCGAATGCCTGGGCGCGCTGATAGGCCGGGGTCTGCTCGAAATGGGCCAAGTCGTTTCGAGCCGCTTCGAGCTTGGCCGCCAGCTCGTCACGGTCGGCCAGCACCGGCCGCGCGGTGCGCTCCTGTTCCGGCCGCAAGGCATCAGCGTAGGCCCGCTTCAGGGCCTCGTCGTTGCCCCCGATGTACTTGCCATACTCCCGCACACCCTCCTTCTCGGTGTACGTGGTCTGCCCCGGCGTCGAGGCCGACTCCCGGCCATTGGGAAGGCGCTCGGTGCGGATCACATAGGGCTGGTCTTCAGCCTTGGCATCCCGGAAGGCCCTGGCGGCTTCATTGACGTTGCTGTAGTCCTTCGCATCGTTCTTGGCCACGGTGCCCACGGTGTAGGTCACGTTGTCGCGCACACCTTCCCGCTGCTTGGCCAGCGTATTGATGTCGTCCAGGGCGGACACGTAATCGCGCCGCTCGGCGTGCGTCCAGGCGCGCCCGCGCTCCTGCTCCAACACATCAACCGCTGCTGCTCGCCGTTTCCACTCTCCGCGCTCTTGGCTGTTCTCGTAGATTTGCCGTTGGTTGGCGTCATAGACGCGCACCGAGTCGGTGAGCTTGTCGCGCTCCAAGGCGCGCACGGACTCCACCATGCCGTTGTAGGCGTTGTCGTGCTGTTCCTTGTTGACGAACCGCCCGGTGCCGCGCTCGGCCACCTGTTCCTCGAAGCGCAGCCGTGCGCGGGTCACTGAGGTTTCCGGGTTGACGGCCAACACTCTGGCCTCCACCTCGTAACCCTGTTCCTTCAGGCGAGTGGTCAAGTCCCGGATGTTCTCCGGGCTGCGCATCGTGCCGTCCACCACCAGATTGCGGCGGTTCTCCACGGCGGCCAGCGTGAGGCGGGTAGCCCATTCGCCGGCCTCTTTCTGCGTTCGGTCGGCGGCGTGCTGGGGGTCTTCGCGCGAAAGCTGCTTGTAGCGCGGGTTTTCCTCGCGCATCCGGTCGGCGTCGATCACCACAGCGCCACCGTTGGCGCGCAGCTCGCGGATCGCCTCGGCCGCCAGCGCCGATTTACCCGATCCCGGTTGGCCACCCAACAGGATCGCCTTCGGATTCTCCTGCGCCGTCGTTCTTGCCAGTGCATCGCGCTCTACGTCTTTGTAGGCGCTCTCCATTGCGTACTTGGAAACCTCCCCAGCCATTTGTCTGCCCTCCTGCCTTATTGGTAAAGGTCGCGGGCCTGCTGGCCGTACTGAGTGATGACGCGCTCGATGGCCTCGTCAGCATTCGGATCGAGGTCTTCGCGGATCGTGCGCAGCTCGTCCTTCGCTTTCTGAGCGGCCGCAATCACGGCCTCGTCAGGGGTAGCTTTTTCGCGCTCGGCGGCAATGGCTTCGGAGTGGTGGGCGATGATGGCCCCCAGGACATCCAGCGCCACCTCGTAGCGGACGCCGGCACGGCTGAAAAGTTGATTGGTCATGGTCTGGATTCCTCACTGATTACCGGATTGGTTCTTGGCTTGGTTTGCATGGAGCGGCCACAGGGCCGCGTGCAGCAGGCGGTAGGTGATGCGGTCGCGCTTCAGCAGGCGCGCATACACGTCGTTGGCCGTCAGCCCAAGGCTGCGGGTGGCGTACAACCCCCAAGCCAGATAGACGGCCAGCAGCACGGCAGCAGCCGGGACAAAAGCCAGAAACCACACCCCAGCTATGACAAGCCCCACCACAAGCAAGCGGCCCCCTACGGTCGCCCACTTGGAGCCGAACATTTCGAGCTGGGCCTTACGGTTCAGGTCGTGCTCGGCATGAGCGCGCTTCCAGACATCGGCCCACAGCTCTCCGGGGGAACGGCTGAAGACGGCATCCAGGTAGGCACGAAACTCGCGCATCAACAGGTAGGACGCGGCAAAGCACATCCCCACAAAAACCAGCAGCTCAAGCGTTTCTCGATTCATGTTCTTCTCCTTTGGTCTTTCGCGCGCGAAAGTCAGCGCGGCGTCGGCACGCGCTCGCGCTCCATCTGCATGTCCTTGCCGCCACGATCCCGCGCCGGCTCCTTGCCCTGCTCATAGACTTGGCTGCGCGCCTTGTCGTACTGGATCGTCACGCGGTCGCCCACGGCAAGGTCACCATCCTTCTCCAGCTTGTCGAAGGCCCGCTTCACCTCCGATGCCGATACGCGCCCTGCCCCGTGCTCGATGGCCGCCGCCATGAGGTCGTTCTTGGATACCACGGCCTCGCGCTCGATCAGGTGTGCGGCCGCAAAGGACATCGCCTCGCGCCCGGTGAGCTTGTCAGCGCGCACCACACCACCTTGCGCCCGTTGCGCGTCGGCCTTGGCCTGGATGGCGTCGAAGTCGATCCCGATGTCTTTGGCTCGTTCCTTCCAGCTCCCGATCAAGGCTTCATGATCCACGTCCACCTTGCGCGCTCTGGTCTTCAGCGTGGCGTCTTCCTTCTGCTGCGCGCTGGCATCGTCGATGTCCACGCCCTTGGCTTTCAGCGCCGCCTCTATTTCTGCCCGGCGCTGGCTGAAGTGCTCGATCTGCTCGCGGGTGATACCGGCAATCTCGAAGTTGCCTTTCTCGTCGGTGCGGCGAATGTCGTAGCCCAGCGCCTGGAGCCGGTCGGCCAGCTCGGACGTGTAGATGGCCCCGATAACGCGCTGGGCGTTGTAGATTTCTTCATTCGTCAGGGAGCGCCACTGCCCATCCTCCCGCTTGGTGGCGTTCATGATGACGGCGTGCGTATGCGTCTGCGGGTCGAGGTCGCGGCTTGTGTTATGCCGGAACATGGCCACAGTCACGTTGCCGGTCTGTACCGCTTCGGTCTTCCCGTCCACGGTTTGCCGCGTCCTGGCCAGCTCGGTTTCGATGTGGCTGAGTGCCTTCTTGACGGCCGCCTCATGCGCCTCCCGCACGTCCCGCTTGCCGTACACCTCGGCCATGAGAGAAACACTCTTGGGCGCGGAAAACGTCATGTCGGTGCCCGGCCGGTGCTCGCGTTCCTTCTCGCCGGTTTCCTCGTTCTTGACCCACTTGCCCAGCTCTTGGCCATCCACCTTTCCGTTCAACACCTCGAAGAAGGCTTGACGATCAATCTTGCCGGAAAGCCCAAGGTGTTCGGCCCCCTTGCCGAACCACTCGGAATGCTCCAAGCCCTCGTCCTGGGTGTAGTAGTTGTCAGCGGAAAAGTAGTGCAGTGCCTGCCCGGCGCTGCCCACGTTGTTCATGCTAATCATCCCTGTCTTCCTCCCATTGCCGGCACGCTGAAAGCCTTGGTGATCGGTGCATAGCACACCCCCACAATCGCCGCGCAGCCCTGTGCCGTAGCCACCAGTTTGACGGCCTGATTGCCCCCAGCCAAGCGCACGCGCACCGCCACCCGCTCGGTGTAGTAGCGCATGTTCTGGCCCATCGCCTTGTCGAACTTTTCAAGCGGTGGCGGCAGCTCAACGCCGGCCACCGTCACGGCTGGGTTGTCCGTTTTGAAGCTGAAACGGTCGCGGTACAGGTGATAGCCCGGTGCGATGATGTACTCCAGCTCCACCACTCGCGCATCCACCCGGCGAGCCGACACCCGGAAGGCTTCATCAGGTTGCAGCAAGTCCGGCTCGGCCTGCACGGAAACGCAAAAAGCCGCCAAGCAGGCGGCCGCGACGGAATGTAGAAATGCCCGTCTCTGAGTTTTCATTCGGTATCCTCCTATAGCGCATCCGCCAGCGGGTTGGGCTTCTTGCCCTGGCCGGCTGATTTCGCATCTGCATCATCTTTCGCGCGCGAAACCTTCTCGGCTGGCTTGATGATTTCGCCGGTTGCCTTGTCGATCACATCGCCATTTTCGTTGCGCATAACCTCCACCGTAGCCGGCGCGTCCATATCGTCGTCATCCAACATGTCGCCTTGCTCCGGCGCGGCCGGCTGCTGAACTTCAGCGGCGGACGGAGCGGGTGCCGGCGCTGCGGCCGCCGTGGTCGGCTTGAAGCTGATCGCAAAGCCGTCGCGCTCGATGAAGCCGTTGGCCTGTTTCTCTGTCGGCACGTAACCATACTTGACGCGGGCAATGGGATAGTCGCCCGGAACCAGCAGATAGCCGGTCATATCGGGCAACGTCAAAATCTCCGATGTCAGCACAAGGTCGCGCATCTGTCGGCGCGCCATCACGCTCACGCCGTCACGCTGCGAGCTGAGGCCGTAGCTCAATGTTTCATCCTTTTCATCCACCTCGGCCTGTCCCATCAATTCGGCCAACAGCTTCGCCGCAGCTCCATCCGTCACACGCAGCAGCAGCTTCGTTTGGCACCCGGAAATGATCGTCTTGGCCAGATCGTGCCCGTAGATTTCGTAGAGCTGGCTGAAGTCCTGCACGCCCAGCACCATGCACAAACCGTACTTCCGTGTGTTCGTCAGAGCCAGCTTCAGGATGTCGAGTTTTTGGAGTGTCGGCAGCTCGTCAATGCAAAACCAAAGCCGCTCGCGGTGGATCGGCTCCAAGTCAAGCACGGCCTTGATTGCCGTGTCGATCCACAACGACAGAACGGGCTTCAATGCCTCGCGCATCGCTTCCCGTGCTGTGATGAACATCCATGAATCGCCTTCTTCATGTACCCATTTTCGGATGGAGAACGATTCGCCCTCATCTGGCAAAAACCGGAAGGCTTCAAGCTGGTTCTGAACAGTCATCTTGAGTGACATCCCCGTGCGCTCGGTCGTGGGATCAACATAGGTTGCGCCCGCTGTCCCCTGCAACAATGCGTGCATGGCGTCCAGGTTGCTCTTGGCGATAGCGTTGTAGAGGTCGCGGTTCGTGCGGCGGCCCTCGCGCCCCAATACTGCAATCACGTCCTTTAGCACCATCCGGCCCGCAAGCGCCCAAAATGGATCGGACTCGGCCGGATCGGGGATCAGGCCGTTCGCCATGTTGTCGAAGTGGTAGTCCTTGGCGATTTCGTTCCAGATGTTCCAGTTCGGGCTTCTGGAGTCCAGCGGGTTCATCAGGATGTCTTTGCCTTCACGGTAGAACGCCTGGGTGAACTCGCCGGTCGGGTCATACACGATCATCCGCTTGCCACGCGCCCGCACCTGTTTCATGAGTGCGAAAAACTGCTGTGACTTACCCGTACCCTGCGCGCCGGCAAACAGCGTATGCAGCGTCTCTGACTTCACGCGCATGGGCACGCCCGCAATCTCATAAGGGCTTGCCTCGTCGCGGTGTCGGATCAGTCGCGCAAGCTCCTTTCCTTCCACCAGCTTGGCCCCGCGCAGTTGGTTGTCCTGCATCCGTTCACGGCCATAGCCCCACCAGTACAAAGAGATCAGAAACACCACACCGATGGAAGTCAGCAAGCCGAACATGCCGCCGTTGCGCAGCTTTCGCCAAGCATCTTCGGCCATGTCGTCGGTCAGCAAGGCAACCTCGGAAACTTCCATCTTGCGCAGCTCGCCGTTGACGTTCAGCTCCATCTTTCCGGCCGTCATGTAGAGCGCATCCCGCGTGTGCGCCAAGACGTTCCGCTCCAGCGCGTACTTTTCGTCTGCGGTAGTCGCATTCCAGAAGTACGCCGTCGTGACTGCCAGACCGGCCAAGATGGAAATCAGCACAACCGTCCAGATGGCCACCACGAACAGCCTGGCTTGGTGCATCCACAACTCGGCCCCACGGGAGAAGCTACCGGCGCTTCCCTTTTCCTCTCTCTTTGCCATTTCAGCCTCCTTTCACTCGCTTGAGCTTTGCCTTCGCCTTGTTCTGCGCTTCGTACAACTGCTGCACGTCACGCGCCTCAACAATCGCCGCCAGCATGTACTCCGCAGTGAAGACCGAAAGCCACAGTTCATCGGGAATCTCGACCTTTCCGCCACCCTGCCCGCCAGCGCGGATTTCATCGAGAAGGCGGCGCAGCCGCTGCTCGATGTCTTGCACGTTTTCTGCGATCACGCCCTGCACCAGCGTTTGGCGCAAAAACTCGGAAATGCTGATTCCGTGCTCGTTTGCCTTGGTTCGATAGAACCCCGCCGTGTCCTCATCGAGTCGGATGTTGAACCGCTCGGTTGGGCCTTTCCCTGTTCCTTTCGCTCTCGGCATTTTCCTTTACTCCATAAGGGTTTAGGCCATTATAGCATTTTCGGTGTCGCCGCGTTGTCTTTTCGGTGTCGCCACGCTAAAAGGCGCGCCACAGCGCGGCTTTTAGCACCGGCAACCATGTTGCGTGGTGTGTGACCGTTCTTCCGGGGCGCGGGGCTTGCCCTGCGAGCTGGAAGAACGGTGCCGTTCTCTCCCCCAGGCCCTAGTGGAAGAAAACCGCGCATTTGGTAAAATGCAGCCGATCAGGGACGCAGCACGTCCCGCCAGATCAGGCAGGTTTTCCACTAGAACCCACAACGCGAGGTAAGAGCCATGAGTAGTGAAACGACGAATCCGAAGTCAGGCCGCAAGGCCAAGACGCTGGATGAAGAAATCGCAGCACAACGCGAGAAGCTGCGGAAGCTGGAGGAACGACAGCGAGAGCAGCAGCGCAAGGAACGCGAGCGCAACCAGAAGGCAGTGATGGAACTCATCAAGACGGAACGGCTTGATGCGGTTCCATCTGATCTTTGGCGCGAAGCGATGCCAAAGATCAAGGCCCTTCTGGTAGTCGATGCAGCGAAACCGGCAGAGCCGGTGACGCCTGTTCAGACTGCGCCTGAAGTAGCAGCGACGGCCGAGGCCAGCCAGTGAGCGTTTTCCACAAATCCACAGGCCCCGGTGCCCTCGACCGGGGATACCCAAATATCCCAAAGGGAGAGGGTCGCGCCCGGTTTTCCACAAGAGACTTCTTGTGGAAAACTGGAAAAGCGCGAGGGCCTGTGGGGCTTGTGGGAAACGCGGCGGTTGCAGGAGAGACGGCCCGGAGTCCAGAGGCGCGCCTTTGGTCGGCTCCCCTCACGGGGAGACGAAACGGGTGGGGTTGGTTTTTGACTCACCCAGGGGCAGAAGGCTGCAAGCAGCGGACGAGCGTTTTCCACAAATCCACAGGCCCCGTAGCCGTTGCCCGCGATACCTCAATATCGCAAGAGGCAACGGTCGCGCCCGCTTTTCCACAAGAAACCTCTTGTGGGAAAGCGGATCAGCGCGAGGGCCTGTGGAGCTTGTGGGAAACGCGGCGGTTGATAGTGGCACGGTCTAGCGCCCGGAGGGCGCAAGCGAAAGGGATGTGCAAGGCTGCGCAGCAGTCCCCGCAACGCGGGGATGAGCGCGAATGCGCGAACCTGGAGCAGCCCGGTCGGCCCGCAAAGCGGGACGATTCGCCCAACAACGGACGGTGAAGACGATGGAGCAAAGCATCGGGAGCCAGGAGCTATACCAGCACCTGAAGACCCACGGACGCGCGGAAATTGACGGCTGGGCGATTAACGCGGACGGTGCGGAAATTTGGCTCACGAACCCCTACGGCATCGACGTGGGGTTCTACGCAAACAACGCGGAAGGATGCGCCGGCATCCTGGAGCGCATTTCAACTGACGATCACGAAAGGGAATGGGGCACGCTGTAGTGCAGCCATTCAGAATTCAAGGCAACCGACACACGCCACGGAACGGGCGCGGTTGCGTGACAAGGAAAGGCGAAGGCGACGGACGAAGGAAGTCGCCCTCGCCTTTCGCACTTTCCGGCCCTGCGTGACGCGGCACAAGCGCGGAACGAAACAGCAGGACGGAAAGCGGGAGAAGGCGCAAGGCGAACCGCTGCGAAGCAAGGGAAGCCGTATTGCGCCTCCCCGACTTTCGCGTGCGAAAGTTGTACAAAACCGGCAGCGGAGCGGACGGGCCGGGACGGCCGCCGAATGGCGGCAGCGGGAACCGAGACGGCCCGGCGACACGAAGCAGAATGGCAACGGTAGCAGCCTACGGGGCGAGAAGTGGAAAGCCTAGAAGCGATAGCGAATAGGCGATCACCAACTGCGAGCCAGGCCGCGCATTGCGTGGCCTGCGTCTTTCGCGGCGATCCAGATCAAGAGCCGCGAGAAAGGCATACGGCAAGGATGGTGGTCGGCCGAAGGCTGGCCACCATCGAGCCAGTGCAAGCGGAGAGGTTGCGGCCTGAGTTCCGGCGAAGCTGGAACGAAAGACCGGCAAGGAAGCGGAGCGGGAAAACCGGATTGGCACGGTTGGGCCGAAGGGCCAGCCGTGTCAATCCGGCGCTTTTTTGGGGAAGTGCCGCGCAAGGAACTTGCGCATGGTTTTCTCGGTGACGCCAAAGTATTTGGCGAGCTTCGGCGTCGTCAAACCGAGGGCGTGCAGCTCCCCTACTTTGTCGCGTTGAGGGTCGAGCTTGAGGCGGCCGGTGCTGCCTTTGCGCCGGCCGCCGATTCGGCCCTCAAGGCGAGCACGCTGCAAGCCTTCACGGGTGCGCGCACGGGTGAATTCCACCTCGATCATGGAGGCCATAGCGAAAGCGGCGGCCTGAATTTGAGCATTCAGGCTACCGTCCATGACGGTGCCGTTCTTCGTGATGATGATGGTGACGCCGCGCTCGGCGGCAGTCTCCAGAATCGAAAAGACTTGTCCGGGAGACCCGCCCAAGCGGGTGAATTCGGAAGTTAAAAGCAAGTCACCACGCTGGGCCTGCTCCGTTAGGAGCGAGCCCAGCGCGCGTTCCCGCCAGGGAACAGAGCGACTTGCCGTTTCTTCAACGACAACGAGCGGGGCGTAGCCGCGCGAGTTGGCGAAATCCAGCAGGCCAAGCCGCTGGTTCGCCACGTCTTGCGAGTCGCGCGAGACTCGCAAGTATGCGAAGTAACGAGGCACGGCAGATTCACGCGGAGAACATGAGTTTGTAGGCGAGAGGGAAAGCGGCCAGGACGCCCACAATCGGGCACAGGCGGCGGCAGAATGCCGCGCCGGTCTTGGACTGGATGCTGCGAGCGAGAGCGAAGCCCAGCAGCCAGCCAAGGCCCCAGCCGGCGACAAGCACCAGGAGCGCAAAGAAGGTGTTGCGGCTGAAATAGTCGAGGGATGCGGACATCACTCGGTCGGCGGTTTTGTCATCCATGAAGGGCTCCGATCAGTAGACGCAAACGGAGCTGGCCAGCAGGTCAGCGAGTTTGCGGGCTTTGGTGGTCTTGGGCATGGATTGGCCAAAGTCGGTGATCGCGTCCACCAGGACGCGGCACTCGGCTTTGGTCAGTCGCACGCAGGGAATGGGATAGGTAGCGCCATTGCGGAATCGACTGGCCAGCGCCGGCACGGCGCGCAGCCGGCGATTCTCGCAATGCACGGCATCGAGCACGTCGGCCACGGCCACCATGTCGCCGGCTTTGCCGGTGAACATGTGGTCGGCTTGGGCGTGGTCGCCGTCCGAAGTCAGCAGCGCGAAGATGTCGAGCGCCATGATGGGCCGGCGCGTCAGCGGGCGCGCGGAGCGCGCAGCGCGGTGGCCATCAATGGCTCCACAAAGCGCAGCAATGCGCTTTGCTCGTCCACGGTGAAACCGCTGGTCAGGCTGTGCTCGATCAGCTCCAGTGCGGCCTCCTTGTACTCGATGGGGAGAGCACTGAGCATGGCCAGACTGAAAAGGTAGTCCGGGTGCGCGGCGGAAGCGGCGCACTGGAGCAGGATCAGCGCGGCCTCGTTAGACGGGTTTTTTTCGATCAGGTGAAGGGTTGCCCTCACCGGCTCGGGAAAGTCGCTCAAAACGGCTGTATTCGCGCCGTAGATCGGGCGATGCTCGCTCATAAGGGCCTCACGGTAGTTATTTGTCCAGAAAGGGCGAATTTTACCGGATTCGACGGTAATTAAAAGGTACGTTTGTCATTTTCTGAAGGCGACTGCACGGAATATCAGGAGTCGGCTGCACTGCCTGTCGGGACTACTTCTTGCGGGCGCGTTCCATGTGCAGAACGGCGTCAAGCAATGCCATTGAATCGCAAGCGTCAGAAGCGTAGACCGTGCGCGTCCTTGGGTCATAGGACACCATGACGAACGGCTCTGGTGTGCGTTCGGCACTCCGGGGCGCTTGACGCTTGGAGCGGTAGGCTCGGCATACCTCCCTCTTTTCGGCAAGCTGCTGGCCGATCTTCTTCCAGTCGAAGAGATAGTCGGGATACAACCGGCGCATGTCGCGCTTATCCTGCGGCTCAAGCGTGTAATTGCGAATGCGCATGATGTTGTAATTGCTTCTGCCGACCTTGACCGTGAGGTAGCAAAAGCCTTTTCTGGTCTTGACGAAGGCGCTGCTTGGCTTGCGGCTCATCGTTGCTCGCTCCCGCTTTGCAGCGCAGCGTATAGAGCCGTCTTGCTCACCTTAAGCCGCGTGGCGGCCTCGCGGACGTTCAGCCCGTTTGCGATGTGCTCCCGCGCCCGCTGTAGCTTGTCTGCGGTGACGACCGGCTTGCGCCCGCCCTTGCGACCGCGTGCGGCAGCAGCGGTCAACCCAGCTTTGGTGCGCTCGCGGATCAGGTCGCGCTCAAACTCGGCGAGGGCCGCAAAAATCCCGAAGACCAGCTTGCCGGGGGCCGTGGTGGTGTCGATAGCTGCGCCTTGTCCCGTTAGCACCTTGAGGCCGACACCGCGTGCGGCCAAGCCTTGCACGGTATTGACCAAGTGAACCATCGAGCGGCCTAAGCGGTCGAGTTTCCACACGACGAGGGCATCACCTTCGCGCAAATAGGCCAGCGCTGCATCCAGACCTTGCCGCTCTTTTTTCGCGCCGCTGATGATGTCCTCAAATACCCGCTCGCAGCCCGCCTTGCGCAGCGCGTCTTTCTGTAAATCGACGTGCTGACTCTCCGTCGATACCCGCGCATAGCCGATCAGTGCCATTGCCGCCCCTTTTGTCCGCATTTCCGTCCGCCTATCTTAATGTCCGACAACCCATTAAACAAGCATGTTGCCGGACAATGTCCGGCTTGACCGGCTAATGATCGTTTGACGGACAAGCTGCTTGCAGCCGAAAGCACAGACAGTTATACTTTTATATAACATTATTCGTAGGAGGTGCATCATGCACACAACCAATCTGCGCAAGGTCGGCGGCTCGATCATGTTGGCCGTGCCGCCGGCCTTCCTCGATCAACTGCACCTGCAAGCCGGCGCAACGGTCGGCCTCGCAGTCGATCATGGCTGCCTGGTGGTCAACCCCAATCCACGCCCGCGCTACACGCTCGCGGAGTTGCTGGCCGTGTCGGACTATTCGCAGCCGCAACCAGCCGATGAACGCGAATGGGTTGATGCACCCGCCGTGGGCGGTGAACTGCTATGAAGCGGGGCGACATTTATCTCGTGTCGCTCGATCCGACTGCCGGACACGAGCAAAGCGGTAGCCGTCCCGTCCTGGTCGTGTCGCCCGCCGAGTTCAACGAGGCCACCAAGTTGCCGGTGATCCTACCCATCACCAACGGCGGCGAGTTTGCCCGCCGCCTTGGTTTCGCCGTACCTGTGACTGGTATCAAGACTACCGGCGTCGTGCGTTGTGACCAGCCGCGAGTAATCGACCTGGCCGCACGTCACGCCCGCAAGGTAGACACACTACCAGCGCCGCTCATGGATGAAGTGCTGGCGAAAGTCGCCACTCTCTTTGAGTGAGCAAAGCATGAGCATGAGCGAATTTCGCCGACTAGCGACGAGGATGGATCAGCAGATGCAACAGCTTGCCGCCGAAGGCGTCAGCGATGCCCATGCCGTCATCAATCGCATGATGGGGTATGTGCCCGACCTGCATCGAATTTGGGTCAACACTTCCGACCAGCAGCTCATGGCACTGTCCCGCGAATTCCCAGGCTTCTACCGCTACGCCCGCATCATGGAAGAGGCATCCGACGCCGAGCGCAACAAGGCATCGCGGCCCTATGACGGCATGGCCGAGTTCTCCGAACAGCACAAAGAAATGGGGGCGCAACTGCTGGCAACGGCAAACACACTTGAGCGCGGCTATCAGGCGCTTCGTGCAGGCGGCAACCTGCAAGCCTTCCAGCCACACCTCAAGGAGCTGGGCCGGCTGCATCGGCAATGGCTGTCCGATCTGGACAGCTTCAAAAACTCCCTACGTGCGCAGGGCGCAGAACCCAAGGTGCTGGAATACGTGAACGATGCGTTCGGCCTCATGGCCGAGCGCATCAAGCAGCTTGCCGGTTGATCGTCGGAATTTTCGGCGGTTCCAGCTTCGTCGCGCCGTGCATGTGACTTCTGAGCACTCCCGGCCTCTCGCGGCATTTCGTGCATAGGACTCCTGACACGTCACGTTCAGGAGTCCTATGCACACACGGCGGCTAGCCCAATGAACTGGTGCAGTCGTCTTCTGAAAATGACAACGTTTTAATGCCGCTTTTTCCGGCAGGAAAAACGGTCGTTAAAACTACCGGGCAAAACGCCCCGGAGGGGCGTTTGCCGGGTTTTTCACCCGGCTGGCAGCGGCTACAGCAGGCCGCGTTGAGCGAAGGACACGGACGCCCCGCCGGCGACGATGACGTGATCCAGCACGCGCACGTCCACCAGGGCGAGCGCATCCTTCAGCACTTTGGTCAGGTTCTCATCGGCGCGTGACGGCTCGGGCACCCCGGAGGGGTGGTTGTGCGCGAAGATGACGGCGGCGGCGTTCAGGCGCAGCGAGGTCTTCACCACCTCGCGCGGGTACACGCTGGTCTGCGTCAGCGTGCCCCGGAACAGCTCGATGTACTCGATGACGCGGTTCTGTGCGTCCAGGAAGATGGCCGCGAACACTTCATGCTCCAAGCTCCCAAGGCGCAGCGAGAAGAAGGCGCTGGCGTCAGCCGGCGCGGAAATCAGGCCGTTGCGCATCACCTTTTCGTCAAGGATGGCCAAGGCGGCCTCGATGACTTGGCCGGCGCTGGCCAGTTGAAACTGGCCGTTGTCGTCAATGGTGAAAAGGTCGATGTGCGAAGCAGTCATGTCATGGACTCCAGGAAGTGGGCGGGATTGCCTACTTCCTCTGGATCGGTTCGCAGCGCAGCGGTCAAGGGTGAAACGGCCAGCGGCCGCAAGCGCCCGCCAGGGCGCGCAGCCCTTGACGGCGAGAACGAACTGATACCCTTGGAAGTGACAGGCAACCCCACCCTCTGCACACCACGGACGCCTTTGTGCAGTTGTCTAGCTTTCGCGCGCGAAAGCTCACTTCAGGCCGACAGGCCAGCGCCCGGAGGGCGCAAGCGAAAGGGATGTGCAAGGCTGCGCAGCAGTCCCCGAAGGGGATGAGCGCGAATGCGCGAACCTGGAGCAGCCCGGTCGGCCCGCAACGCGGGACGATTCGCCCGGCAGGATTTCAGGGGTTAGAGGAAGCCAGGGAGAGAGAGGAACACGGGGAAGGAGAAGATCGACCCAGCCAGCAGCAGCGACACAAGGAAGGACGCCGGCAGGACGGCGCGCGCAGCGCGCAGGCTTGCCGGCCCAGCCAGCAGGGCGAAGCCCTGCCCTTCCAGCCCGGCGCAGCCGGGCTTGTCGCCGGCCTACCGCTCCACCTGGGGAGCGGTCGCGGCTACGGCCGCCCTGCCCGCCTCCATAGCAGCATCGGCCCGCTTGTCCAGCAGGGCGCACAGGAAGGCGGCATCGTTGGCCACGTCCACCGGGTCACGGGTCAGCGCGGAGCGCAGCGCGTCTTTCATCCAGTGGGAGGCGGCGGGATCGGCTAAAACTTCGTCAATAGTCGGGACATGGGCGCGGGGCATAGTAGGTGCTCCAGTTGCGGCCGCCACCGGGCGGCCGCGCGTTTCAAAAAAGGGCCAGTTGCGGGGGTTCCGCCTCGGCCAGCTCGGTTTTCACGTCCTCCAGCTCAAGCGTCAGCTTGACCAGAATGGACAGGTCATAGGAAATGTGGGCGTCCTTCAGGCGCAGCGCCGTGCGCAGCGCGCCCAGCGGGTTGTTACCGCTGGAAATGCACACGTCGTAAGCGGACAGGGCCGCTAGGCCCTGCTCGCGGTAGCGCGTATATGTGGCGATGTCGCGCTGTAGCTCGGCCTCGTACTGCTCGATTTTCAGGGCCAGGTACTCGGCCCGGTCGGCCGGGGCCTTCGGGACGCGGTGCCCTAGATGGGGATCGAGGCTTTGCCAGTTGGCGCGGATGCCCACCTTCTCGGCCTCGGGGAATTCCGCGATCAGGGCCGCGACAGCGGCCGGATCGACGGCGGCCACCAGTGCGGCGGCCTGCTCCTGTATAGACATCGGCCGCCCTCCCCTAGCCTTCCAAGCGGGTCAGCAGCGGGACAGCGCCGTAATTCCACCAGTCGAAAACCCGGTGCAGCGTGGCGCGCTGTTCTTCCTCGGTCGCGGTGCTGAAAAGGTTGTGCTGCCGGATCACGCGGCCAGCGTGGAAGGCTTGCAGCACCTCCAGCGGGGACGGGGCACCATCGAGGGCGCGCAGCGCCTCGCGCAGCTCGCCGTCTTTCACGAAGCCAGGCGGGAACGGCTGGCCACGGTCGGCGGCTGCGGTCGCGGCCTGCTCGATGTCGTGCAGTGTCCATTGCTTCATGATTCGATCCAGCAGGGCGGCGCGGCCCTCACGGACTCCCGCGCGCAGCGCGGCCGCTTGTTTTTCCAGTTCCTCGGCGCTGGCCAGCTTGGCGGCCAGCTTGTTGCGCTCGTTGCGGATCGGGTCGCCCACTTCCGGCAGCAGGTCAACCCAAGGCATGAATTTCGGTTGCATGGCTCGTACTCCTTGAGAGGCCCCGGCGAAGCCGGGGCGCGTGCGTTGGTGGGTTAGGCGGTCAGGGTGAAAAGGGCGGTATTTACGGCGGTGCCGGATTCCGCGAAGGTATCGGGGGGCAGGTTCTCCCATTCGCCGCCGTGCTGCTCCACCAGCGGGCGGAGCTGGTCATTCTGGCGGGGGCCGTTGGCGCAGATCGCCACCAGCTTGCCGCCCGGCTTCAGGAAGCGCAGCGCGTGGCGGATGTGCTTGATGTCGTCGGCGTTGGCAAAGGGGGGATTCATCAGAATGCGGTCGAACGATCCCCACAGGGTTTCGGGCGTGCATTGCAGGAAATCACCGATCACCACGGCGCGGCGGTCTGCATCGAGGCGGCCGCCCAAGGCCGCGTTAATCTCCACGGCCACCACTTCGCAGCCCTCGGGCAACTGCTCCAGAATCCGGCCGGTGCCGGCGCTCGGCTCCAGCACGCGCATTCCCGGCTCGATGTCGGCCAGCTCAACCATGCGCGCGGCCAGATCGGCCGGGGTCGGGAAAAGTTGCGGGACGCTCACAACCTGCACGCCGGCTTTGAGCTGGTCGCGCATGGCTTGGAAGTCCTCGGCCATCGCGGCGCGGTTGTCGGTGCTCTCGGTGCTGGCCGGGGCCTGCTCGGCCGTCACCGGGGCCGGGGCCACGGGTTCGCGCTCGAATTTCACCGGCTCGGCCGCCTCGGGCGCGGGCTTGTCCACGCGCTTGGCGTCGGTGATGTAAACCTGCACGATCCGATAGCCGCTATTGGCCAAAAAGGCGGTGCGGTAGCGGTACGCGCCATGCTCGGCCGTGGCTTGCGCGGTGCGGGTGCCCTTGTAATCGGTGGGCTTGCGCTTGTATTCCTCGGCGGTCATTTCGATGAAGCCTTCACCGGGGAAATTCACCAGCGGCGGCAGCTTGGCGGCCTTCTTGACCTTGGCGGCGTCTTCCTCGGTCGGCGCGCGGTAGTCCTTGATTTCCTCAATGCCACGCACGCGCACATAACGGGCGTTCGTGGTCACGCTGTTGATCTGGCCGCCCTTCTTATTGACGCGCATCACCACCAGCCATTCACCATCAACCAGGACACGGCCGCCCGGCTGGATGTCGAAACCCTCGGCCTTCAAACCGCCTTGCTCGTCCAGCATGGCGCGCTCGTAGGCAATCCGGTTTTCATAGTGGGCAATCCAGCGGTCACAGTGGGCAACCGTGGCCGGGTAGGTCTTCTTGGCGGCCTCGATCACTTCGGCCAGGGTGCGCGGCGCGTAGAGGTTCGGATGCGAGCCGTTCAAGGCGTCGTAAGCGGTCGGGGTGTGGCTCCAGTCTTCGCGGTCGCCTTCCTTGCGCGGCAAGTGCAGCCAGCACATGCCAGCGATGCGCAGGGCCACGGCCTTTTGCAGCTCGGCGTCTTGCTCGGCCTCGCATTCAAGCCACAGCTTCAGCCACATTTCGGCCTCTTGCTTGCTGCGCTCCTGTTTGCGCTTGTCGGCCTCCAGCCCCTTGATGCGGCGATGACGGACGGCGGGCAGCTCCTTGTATTTCGCATGACGCAGGGCACCGGCTGCGCGCTGCTTCCAGTATTCGGAGGTTTCCCACATCTGCACGGCGCGGCGCATCCCATTTTCCATGCGCTCGGCGTCCTTGCGGGCCTTGCGTTCGCTGTGATGGCCCACAAGGATGGGTTGCCCGAACTCGAACCGCTGCCCGATGGCCTGCACGGCGTTGCGCGCTGCGCTGGCGTCATGGGCGCGCTTGTCGCTGTAGTCCTCGAAGCGGTCGGCGCGTTCCTCGGCGCGCTCAACTAGGCCCGTGTCCTCGTCGCCAATCTCGCCGCACAGTTCCATCAGGAGGTCTTCGCGGGCCGGCGTCCACATGGGGGCCACGAAAAGCTCTTGACGGGGTGCCCACTTGAAGCCGGCCGCCTTCACGCGCTCATAAGTCGCGCTGTCCAGTCGTGAGGACGGGTAAAGGCGCAGCTTGTTGTCTTCGGGGGAATAGGTGGCGGTCAGCGTTTGCATGGTCGTTTTCCTTATGCGGAGGGTTGAAGATGGTCTAAGCGGCTGGGGTCTGGTCTGCTCACCGTCACCCCTGCCGGGGCATCGCCTCATCACTGAAGCAATGCCTATATTCTACCCGTCAAACTATTGACCGTCAATAGTTTGTGAGAGAAAAAAGCCTGATTTTTCGCGGGTTCCCGGCTTGTGTTTCTTCGGGGTTCAGGCAAGCTACCTTGGAGCCTCGGGGCGGGGTTTGGGGGCCGGAACAGGCCCCCAAGGTG
>NZ_VZPV01000008.1 GCF_008801405.1 Ralstonia insidiosa
ACGCCACGAATCGCAGATTTGAAAGTGAACAGGAAAGTCAATGAAATCAACGATCTACCAACACCACCTCCGCGCCAGTGCTAGCTTTTCGTACCGTCACTTATTGCACTGAAAACGAGGGGACCCCCAATCCACCGCCGACCGCGCTGCCGTGCGTGCCCAGGCCGCAGAAGCTGTTCGCACAGGCCAGATCTCCCACGGCGAAATCGGCAACGCCATGTAATGCAAGCCGATGCGGGCGTTTCGGACGCCACCGCTTGGCGCATCCACTGCGGCTGAGCGAAGGCGTCATCGGTGCACCGCATCACATTGCATCGCCCATGAACGAGCCCCCATTGCGGGGCTTTTTTCATGGGGCAAACTTTTGACGAATCCCAGCTAGGGCAACGCCGAATAAGTCCCCGCAGTGGCGCACGCCCTGATTTGGGATGGGATGCAAGGCGCAAACCACAGCGATAGCCGTAGCTATCGCGAGGATTTGCAACGCGGCAGACCGCCCAAAGCAGGGGTGCGCGGTGCGCGAGGGACTTGTTCAGCGTTGCCCTAGGTCTGTCAGGACGGCCCCATGCGGCCCGACGAACGTTCCAGCAGGGTTTCCAGCACCTCGATACGGTGCCGATGCCGGGTGGTGATGGCGTAGAAATGCTCCTGCAGCCCGGCGGAGTAGCCCACCTTGACGAGGATGCCCGTGCGCAACTCGTCCTGAACCACCACCTCGGGCAGCACGGTCAGCCAGCCGCTGTCACGGGCGATCAGGCGCAGCATGGCCATGTCATCCACCTCGGCGCGCAATCGGGGCGTCACCCCGGCCGATGCACACAGGGCTTCAAACTGCGCACGCAGTGCATGGCGGGGGCCAGGCAGCGCCACCTCCATACCCTCCAGGTCTTCAGGTATGCGCAACGAGCGCGATTGCCACACGCTGGCAGGGCCGACCAGCGAGATGGACTGGCTGCCGAGAAATTGGCAGTGCAAGGGGCGCTCGGAGTCGGAAGGCACTGACTCATTGGCCAGCACCACGTCCAGCTGGTGCTGCACCAGGCGCGAAATCAGCCCCTCCAGCAGCCCTGACTCCAGCGTCAAAACCACGGACGGGTCGGCCAGCAAGGGGCGGATCCAGTTTTCCTGGTAGTTGCGGGACAACGTTGCCACACTGCCCACGCGCAGCCGGGTCACCCCCGACGCGCTGCCCTGCAGGCGCCCCAGCATTTCCTGACCCAGTCCGAAGATGTTCTCGGCATATGCCAGTACCAGTTGCCCGGTGTCGGTCAGCAGCAGGCGGCGGCCCTCTCGCAAAAACAGCTCTTCGCCCAGGCGCTCTTCCAGCTGCCGGATCTGGGTGGACACCGCAGACTGGGACGTGTGCAGCTCTTGCGCTGCCTGGGTAAGGTGCCCCAGCTTGGCCACACGCCAAAAGTAGAACAGGTGGTTGAAGTTGAGTTGATCGAGTCTCATTGTTCTATTTTTAGTATTTTTTTGTTCTTTTCAATGTATTTTACAGAACAATAACCCCGCAGCATCATCGCCCCCAGTCTTGTTTCTGGAGGTTGAGTGATGCCATTTGTTCACGTTTTGTCCCACGCCAGCGCATGGGCACCGGGCATGCTCATGCTGGCCGCCATGGCGCTGGCACTGTGCCACAAGGGCTCGGTTGCCACGTTGTGGCGCTGGATGCTGATCCTGTCTGGTGCCGCCTTGGCAGGTTCTGTATTGGCGGCGATTGCGGCCATGGCTGGCATCGGCCGGCTGGACCACGCTGGCTGGCTCAAGGCATCGCCGATGGGCTTGTGCATGGGGGTTCTGGTGCAACTGCTGGGCACCGTCATCGCAGCGTTTTCTGCGAGGTACCTGGAGGGAGAGCCCGGCCAGCCGCGCTACATGGCAGCACTGGCGGGTGTGCTGGCTGCTGTGCACGTGCTGCTGCTGGCAGACCACTGGATCGTCCTGGCCATCGCCTGGGCTCTGGTGGGCATTGCGCTGCAACACCTGCTGTGCTTCTACCCCGACCGGGCTTTTGCCAGCCTGGCCGCCCACAAAAAACAGATGGCCGACAGGGTGGCCGACGTATTGCTGGTCGGTGCGGCGGCACTGGCCTGGCTGGAAGTCGGCAGCGGTTCTTTGTCGGCGTTGTGGGCGTACATCGCACGCGACGGCATGTCCCCGTTGCTGCACGCCAGCGCGGTGTTGCTGACCCTGGCCGTGATTTTGCGGACGGCCTTGTTGCCCGTGCATGGCTGGCTGATCCAGGTCATGGAGGCGCCCACGCCGGTGTCTGCACTGCTGCACGCAGGCGTGGTCAACCTGGGCGGGTTCGTGCTGATACGGTTCGCCCCCTTGCTGGAAAACGCCGCCGCTGCCCGCGTCGTGCTGGTCGTTTTTGGCCTCGGTACAGCCGTGCTCGCTGGCATGGTCATGCTGACGCGCATCAGCATCAAGGTCAGGCTGGCCTGGTCCACGGTGGCGCAGATGGGGTTCATGCTGCTCGAATGCGGGTTGGGCCTGTACACGCTGGCTGCGCTGCACCTCGTGGGGCACTCGCTGTACAAGGCCCATGTGTTTCTGTCGGCATCCAACGCGGTTCGGCAAGCGCGGCTGCAGGCCATGCACAGCGCAACCCCGCCCACAGCCATCAGCCTGGCGCTGGCACCCGTCGCCGCCACGGCCACCGTGCTGCTGGTGCTGAACGTGGCGGCGGAGGTGCCCTGGCCCGCCTGGTGGTCCGCCGTGCTGGGACTGGCCTGGGCACCGCTGCTCTGGTCGCCTCAGGGCCAGGCCAGCGCCAAGACTGCGGCCTGGCACAGCCTGGCCGGGCTGGTGATGGTGGCGGGCCTCACCGCAGCGGCAGTTGCCATCCACCATGTGCCACTGGGCTTGCGCGATGCTCCGGCGCACGTGCTGGGGTGGCTGGCACTGATCGGACTTTTAGGCCTTTACCTCTTTCTGGCACTGCTGCAGAGGCAGCCCCACATGCTGCGGACCTGGCGCAGGTGGAGCTATGCAGGGTTCTACATCGACGAGGCGTACACCCGGCTGGCCCTGTACATCTGGCCCACCGCCTGGACACCCCCTGCCCCGCGTGACGCGGTCCCCCATGTAGCAGGCCCCACGTTGCACAGAGCCGCCCCCTGAACCGCACTGCACCCGGAGAACCCCATGATGGAATCACTGACCGACTGCCCCACCGAGGAGCTCGCGGCGCCAGCGCCCACGCACGCTGCGCAGCACCCGGCCTCGCACAACGACATCGACACCGCCTGCGCACAAGCGTGCCAAGCCATTGCACCGGCCTGGCCCCTGGACCGTGCCATTGCAGTCAACCCGCACTGGGCGCGCATCGGCATGCCGGTGCGCCGGGTGGCAGCGCGCATGGCAGCGCTGGGCGGCATTCAGGTCTTTCCCGGGCGCGACCGGCAACTGCAAGCGTGGACGGAAGGACGCATCAGCGCCCAGGACCTTGATCAGGCGATCCGCCAGATGCCTCAGGCGCAAGCCTGCGGGTTGACTGCCGAAGACTGCGTACAGGCCTTACACAACACCCAGCCCGTAGAGCAATTGCCCCTGCTGATCGATGTGCTGGACAACGACCCCCACCGCCAAACCCGCTTGTCCTGGCGCCAGGCAATCACCCACCAGGTGAGCCAGACCTGCGCCGCCTATTTCGACCAGACACAGGCGGACTGGCAGCCCCAGCGGTCCGAGGGCCTGTATGCGTTCTGGCGCGAGACTCTGCAGCACGACCACTCCATCGGCCTGCTGATGGGCTTGCCACACCTCGCCGAGGCCTTGGAGGCTCTGCCCGCCACCCGGGAAGACGCCGAACGCTGGGTACTGCACAGGCTGCGCCTTCCCAAGGCGGTGTGGCCAGACTATCTGGAGTCGGTGCTGCTGACGGTGAATGGCTGGGCTTCGTGGTGCGCCTATCTAGGCTGGCAGGCCCACCTGAACCAGACCTCCGACCCGCACCTGCGGGAGTTGCTGGCGATCCGGCTGGCATGGGGTGCGGTTCTACTGCATTGCAAGGACGATGCCGCAGGCACCCATGCCTTCCAGGCGCTGCAACAGGCCTGGGGCCAGGCCCCCGCCTTGTTGCAACGGGCAGAGCAGGCTCTGCTGGTCGACGAAGTGTGGCAAGTAGCTCTGGAAGTCGGCTACCAGCGCCAACTGGCTCAGCGGCTGCTCGGTGCCGGCAGTGCCCCGCCCAACCAGCACGAGATCGAGGTGCAAGCCGCTTTTTGTATTGATGTGCGCAGCGAGCCACTGCGGAGGTCCCTGGAGGCCATTTGGCCCGCCGTACAGACCATCGGGTTCGCGGGATTTTTTGGCCTGCCCCTCGCCTACACACCGCTGGGCACCAGCGCTCGCACGCCCCACCTGCCGGGCCTGTTGGCACCCGCAGTAGAAGCCACTGACTGCATCGTGCCATCCACTGCGGGCGCGTTGAAGACCGATGCGACGCTACAAGAAGCAGCGATCCACGCACGCTCCAGGCGCTTTGCGCTGGCCGACCAATGGCTGTCCGCCAGCCGCTGGCCGGGTGCGGCGTTCTCGTTCGTTGAAGCGGCGGGCGTGGGCTATGCGGGCAAGCTGGGCCAATGGCTGCGGCCCTCCCGGCAAGCCAGGGCCAACGATGCACTGGAAGGCCTGCCTGCGCGCTATCGCCCCCTGTGCCGGCCCCAGCTCACGGGGCTGGACATCGGCGCCAAGGTGTCGCTGGCAGCGCGGGTGCTGCGCTCCATGGGGCTGGACGGTTATCTGGCGCCCCTGGTACTGCTGGTAGGGCATGGCAGCCAGTCGGCCAACAACGCCCATGCGGCAGCGCTGGACTGCGGCGCATGCTGCGGCCAGACCGGCGAAGTCAGTGCCCGCAGCCTGGCACAACTGCTGAACGAACCTGCCGTGCGTACGGGCCTGGCGGAACAAGGCATCGCCATTCCGGAGTCCACAACCTTCGTGGCGGCCCTGCACAACACCACAACCGATGAGATCGAGGGCTTTGACCTGGACCTGCTGCCCCCAGCCGCTCGCCAACGGTGGGACAGCCTGCAGCCGGTGCTACACCATGCCAGTGACCAGGTCCGCAGAGAACGAGCACCGCACCTGCACATCGACCCACGGACACCGCACGACGATTTGCTGAAGCAATTGCGAAGGCGCGCCAACGATGGCGCCCAGACGCGCCCGGAATGGGGCCTGGCGGGCAACGCAGCCTTCGTCATCGCACCCCGGCACAGGACGCTGGGCGCTGCGCTACAAGGACGCAGCTTTCTGCACGACTATGACGCCCAAAGAGACCCCGACGGCAGCCTGCTGGAAGCGCTCATGACCGCGCCCATGCTGGTCACCCACTGGATCAACTGGCAGTACCACGCATCCACCTGCGCCCCCACACGCCTGGGGAGTGGCAACAAGGTGCTGCACAACGTGGTGGGCGGACACATCGGCGTCTTTGAAGGCAACGGCGGTGATCTGCGCATCGGCCTGTCGCAGCAGTCGGTGCACGACGGCAAGCGCTGGTTGCACGAACCACTGAGGCTGACCGTGGTGATTGATGCGCCCCGCCCATCCATCGACGCAGTGATCCATCAACATGCCGTCGTCAAGCAACTGGTGGACCACGGGTGGCTGCACCTCTGGCGGTGGGAAGGCACCGACCTGATGCGCTATGACCAGGGTCTCTGGGAGCCGCTGCACACGGAGAACTGGTGATGCACCCCAGTGCACGCCCCTATGCAGACCGCCGCATCGCCTTGCTGACCCAGCATGGCAAGGAGCGGGTCATCGCGCCCGCGCTGGAGCCGGGTCTGGGTTGCACGATTGAACATGTCAGCGGGTTCGATACCGACCTGCTGGGCACCTTCACCCGCGAAACGGCACGTGCGGGCTCGCAACTGGATGCAGCACGGCGCAAAGCCCGCAAGGGCATGGAGCTCTCCGGCCTCGATGCCGGCCTGGCCAGCGAGGGCAGCTTTGGTCCCGATCCGTTCACAGGAATGGTGCCCTGGAACGTGGAGCTGATCGCCTGGCTGGACGACCGCATGGGCATCGAAGTCGTCGGCATGGCACAAGGGCCTGCGCGCAGCGGGCACCTGCTGAGCGATAACTGGAGTGCCGTGGAGGCATTTGCGCAGCGCGAGGGCTTCCCGCAGCAACAGCTGGTGATGCGCCCGGAGAGCCAGGACGACACC
Source organism: Ralstonia insidiosa (assembly GCF_008801405.1). Lineage (NCBI taxonomy): Bacteria > Pseudomonadati > Pseudomonadota > Betaproteobacteria > Burkholderiales > Burkholderiaceae > Ralstonia > Ralstonia insidiosa. Next base: position 6,186 of record NZ_VZPV01000008.1, read on the forward strand.
CGCATGCACAAAGGCATCGCGGACTGGGACCGGCTGCGGCACTGCTTCGACGCCTGCCAAGCCCAGGCCCGCAACCGCCAGGTCTTTGTGGAGACGGACCTGAGGGCCTTTGCCAACCCCACCCGCATGCGCCTCATCGAGCAAGCTGCGCAGGACTTGCTGCAGCGACTGCAGTCGAACTGCCCAGCCTGCAACGCCCCGGGTTACTGGGTCACCGAACGCATACCGGGGCTTACCTGCTCTGCCTGCGGACGGCCTACCGCATCCTGCCGCGCTGAGGTGTGGTCGTGCCCACGCTGCGAATACCAGTCCAGAATGAGCAAAGCCACGCGGGCATTGGCAGATCCTCGCCACTGCGCGTATTGCAATCCCTGACTTGCAATCACAGCGGTCCCGCGTTCAGCACAGTGGTTTGAACACTGACCGGCGAGGCGTCACAAAGCAAACAACAACTGGCCAATCGATCAGTCAGTTGTTGGTAAAAAACGGGGTGTTCGACAGCTCACTCCACAGTAACGCTCTTGGCCAAGTTGCGGGGCTTGTCCACATCCGTCCCCCGCGCACAGGCCGTGTGGTACGCAAGCAGCTGCAGCGGCACGACATGCAGCAGTGGGCTCAATGCGCCGTAGTGCTCGGGCATGCGAATCACGTGGATGCCCTCACTGCTTTCGATGCGGGTGTCGCCATCGGCCAGCACGTACAGCACACCCGCACGGGCGCGGACTTCCTGCATGTTGCTCTTGAGCTTCTCCAGGAGGGCGTCGTTGGGCGCCACCGTCACCACCGGCATGGCGCTGGTCACCAGGGCCAGGGGGCCGTGCTTGAGTTCACCGGCCGGGTAGGCTTCAGCGTGGATGTAGCTGATTTCCTTGAGCTTGAGCGCGCCCTCCAGCGCGATGGGGTAATGCAGCCCTCGGCCCAGAAAGAGCGCGTTTTCCATGCGCGCAAAGTCTTCAGCCCAGCTGATGAGCTGGGGTTCGAGCGCCAGCACGGCCTGCAGGGCCACGGGCAGGTGGCGCATGGCCTTGAGGTGTGCAGCCTCCTGCTCTTCACTCAGGCGGCCCTTGCTTTGCGCCAGGGCCAGCGTCAGCAAGAACAGGCCCGCCAGCTGCGTGGTGAAGGCCTTGGTGCTGGCCACGCCGATCTCGACCCCGGCGCGGGTGATGTAGGCGAGCTTGCATTCGCGCACCATGGCGCTGGTGGCGACGTTGCAGATGGTGAGCGTGTGCTGCATGCCCAGGGATTGCGCGTGGCGCAGCGCGGCCAGGGTGTCGGCGGTTTCGCCGCTTTGGCTGATGGTGACGACCAGGGTGCGCGGGTTGGGCACGCTGGTGCGGTAGCGGTATTCGCTGGCCACTTCGACCTGGGTGGGAATGCCCGCGATTTCTTCGAGCCAGTATTTGGCGGTGCAGCCGCTGTAATAGCTGGTGCCGCAGGCCAGGATCAACACGTTGTCGATGTCCTTGAACACGCGCCAGGCAGCCGCGCCGGGCTCGCCATGCTGGCCTGCACCATCAAACAGCTCGGGCACGATGCCGGCCAGGCCTTCCAGCGTGTCGGCAATCGCGCGGGGCTGCTCGAAGATTTCCTTTTGCATGTAGTGGCGATACGGCCCCAGCTCGGCCGCGCCGCTGTGGGCCTGCACGGTGCGCACGGGGCGCTGCCCGGTGGTCAGCGCATTGCCGTCCTTGCCCACGATCCAGTAGCGGCCCAGCTGCAGGTCCACCAGGTCGCCCTCTTCCAGATAGACGATCTGGTCAGTGACGCCCGCCAGGGCCATGGCGTCGCTGGCCAGAAAGTGCTCGCGCGATGACGAGGCGCCGGTTGCGTCCTTGCCCACGCCCAGGATCAACGGAGACCCTGCGCGTGCGCCCACCACGCGGTGGGGTTCGTCCTTGTGCATGACGGCGATGGCGTAGGCGCCATGCAGTTCGGCCACGGTGGCCCGCACGGCGTCGAACAGGTCGCCGCTGTAATGGCTGTCCACCAGGTGGGCGATGACCTCGGTGTCGGTCTGGCTTGCAAACACGTAGCCGCGTGCCTGCAGGCGGGCGCGCAGTTCTTCGTGGTTCTCGATGATGCCGTTGTGCACCAGTGCCACCCGGCCTGCGGCCTGCGCATGGGCGTCTGCGCCCGTGCCGTGGCTGAAATGCGGGTGGGCGTTGTGCACGGCAGGCGCGCCGTGCGTGGCCCAGCGGGTGTGGGCGATGCCGGTGGCGCCGTCGATGTGCTCGGTGCTCACCTGCTCCAGCAGCTCGGCCACGCGGGCGGTGCTGCGGGCGCGCTGCAGGCCGGCAGGGCGCGTGGCGTCTAGGCTGGACGCATGCACGGCCACGCCGCAGGAGTCATAGCCCCGGTATTCAAGTCGCTGCAGGCCCTGCACGAGGATGGGAACGATGTTGCGCGTGGATACTGCGCCGACGATGCCGCACATGGTGGTTGCCTTTGGTTGGAATGTGATGGGATGCGGCGATGGTAGGCAGCGTCCCAAAAAATTATTGATTGATATTTGCAGCAACATGAACTTTAATTTCACCAATAATCAATGTTGAAATTTTTGTTCATTTTCTGACCTCCAATGGAATTCATATCGCTCGATGCAATTGACCTGCAGCTGCTCAACCTGTTGCAGACCGATGCCGCGCAGAGCAACCAGGCCCTGGCCGAACAGGTGCATGTGTCGCCGCCCACCTGCCTGCGCCGCGTCAAGCGCCTGCACGATGTGGGACTCATCGAGCGGCAGGTGGCCATCCTGCAGCCCGACCGGCTGGCTGCCCTGCAAGGCCACGGGCTGGCGTGCATCGTGGAGGTGTCGCTGGACCGCCAGGGGGCCGAACAGCTCGACGCCTTCGAAGCCCGCGCCGTGCAGGAGGCCGCCGTGCAGCAGTGCTGGCGCGTGTCACCCGGGCCAGACTTTGTGCTGGTGGTGCACACGCGGGACATGCCGGGCTACCTGGCGCTGTCGCAGCGGCTGTTCACCGGCGACGCCAACGTGCGCAATGTGAAGGCCTTCTTTGCAACCCGCCGGGCCAAATTTGAGACCAAAGTGCCGGTAGCGCCAGATTGACATGCGCTATCTGCTATCAATTTATTAGCAAACCCACCTGCATCCTCATCGGCGCCCTCTCACCGCCCCGCCCCTCAGCCCCCCCTGACAGGCCCCACAGCACATCCCAACACCCAGCAAGGTCATCCATGCGACTGATGGGAATGGACCACGGTCATTTCTTGCTGGTATCGCCTGACCGGGCGTTGTAAGCTCCCCCGCACTTTCAACCTACCTGGCCGGTGAATGCCCGCGTGGCAGCACCGCCCTTCTCCAACACCCCCATGCCGACGCCCCGCCGCCAGATGCCCCGCCGCATCTACCCCTTGCGCATCCTGGGCATGGGGCTGGGTGGCATGGTGGTGGCCACGGTGCTGTGGGAGCGCCAGGCATCCCCCCTGGCCTGGACGGCGCTGTTGCTGGCCACGCTGGTGTGGCCGCACGTGGCCTACCTGCTCACACGCCGCGCCGCCGACCCATACGCCGCCGAGGTGCGCAACCTGCTCATCGACTCGGCGCTGGTCGCTGCGCTGGTGCCGCTGATGCACTTCAACCTGCTGCCCAGCGTGATGCTGCTCACCCTGACCATGGTGGACAAGATCACCACCGGCATCCGGGGGCTGTGGGTGCGCGCCCTGTGGGTGATGCTGGCGGCCGGTGTGGCCAGCACGGCGGTCATGGGGCTGCACTGGGCGCCCGAGACCTCCATGCGCGTGATAGTGGCCTGTCTGCCGGTGATGTCGCTGCACACGCTGTCGGTCAGCGCCGTGAGCTACCAGCTCATCCGGCAGTCTGCGCGCCAGAACCAGATGCTGGACGAACTGCGCCGCGTGGACGCACTGACCGGCCTGTTCGGGCGCGGCCACTGGCAAGAGCAGGCAGAGGCCGCACTGCGCCGCCACCACACCACCGACGAGCCCGCCTGCATGCTGATGCTGGACATCGACCATTTCAAGGAGATCAACGACGCTTACGGCCACACCGTGGGCGATGAGGTCATCCGCGCGCTGGCGCATGTGGTGCGGGGCAACGTGCGCGCCGGTGACTGCGCGGGGCGCTACGGCGGGGACGAATTCGCCATCGTGCTGCCCGGCATGCATGCGCGCGACGCCCTGGCCATTGCCCAGCGCATCCGCGAGCAGACAGAAGGCGTGCGCCTGCGCAGCCTGCCCGAACTGCGCATCACCAGCAGCATCGGCGTGGCCCCGGCCGACCACCGCCACAGCAGCCTGCGGGCGTGGATCGACGCCGCGGACGCAGCGCTGTACGTCGCCAAAAACGGCGGACGCAATCAGGTGGCGGGGTGCATGGAGCCAGCGCTGGTACCAGCGGTGTAGCAGCCAGCACTGCGGCCGGCGTCAGGGCTCGTTGGCGGCTGCAGGGTTCACCGGCCACTGCACCCGCACCGTGCAACCAGCGCCCGGCACCGCCGTCGCGCTAACCTCTGCGCCGTGGCGCTGCGCAATGGCGCGGCACAGTGCGAGCCCCGCGCCCACCCCCTCGAACTCCGTCTCGCGGTGCAGGCGCTGGAACACGCCGAACAAGGGGTCCCCTCGTTTTCAGTGCAATAACTGGCGGTACGCAAACCCAGCACTGGCGCGGGGGTGGTGTTGGTAGATCGTTGATTCTGTTGGCTTTCCTGTTCACTTCTCAAACGGGTATCGTGGCC
>NZ_VZPV01000009.1 GCF_008801405.1 Ralstonia insidiosa
CAAGGCCACGGTTTAGGTCCCTGCATGCTGCACAACCCGAGCTACGACTTCAACGACGAGCTGCTGGCGTTGGGCGCGACGTACTGGGTGAGGCTGGTGGAGCGGTACCTGGCGCGGGGCTGAGGTTGTTTGGAGCAGCAGAGCGCAAGAAGCCACCCGTTGGGTGGCTTTTTTGTTGGGCTGTTGCGGCAGGGAGGCAGCGGTGGTGCTGCGTTTTGGAGGCGTAAAAGCAAACACCCCAGCTCGAGTTGAGCTGGGGTGTTTTGAGGGAGAGCCTGGCGATGACCTACTTTCACACGGGAATCCGCACTATCATCGGCGCGGAGTCGTTTCACGGTCCTGTTCGGGATGGGAAGGGGTGGTACCGACTCGCTATGGTCACCAGGCTATGACTTGTTGCGTCGTTGCGTTTGAGGGCAACGTCGCCAATATGGGAATGTAGTTTAGGTTGTGACTTGTGTATCAGGCACAAGGCAGACCCAGCCGGAAACATACCGGTTATAGGATCAAGCCGCACGGGCAATTAGTACTGGTTAGCTGAACGCATTACTGCGCTTCCACACCCAGCCTATCAACGTCCTGGTCTCGAACGACCCTTCAGGGAGATCAAGTCTCCAGGGAATCCTCATCTTCAGGCAAGTTTCCCGCTTAGATGCTTTCAGCGGTTATCTCTTCCGTACATAGCTACCCTGCGATGCCTCTGGCGAGACAACAGGTACACCAGCGGTACGTCCACTCCGGTCCTCTCGTACTAGGAGCAGCCCCCGTCAAGATTCCAACGCCCACGGCAGATAGGGACCAAACTGTCTCACGACGTTTTAAACCCAGCTCACGTACCTCTTTAAATGGCGAACAGCCATACCCTTGGGACCGGCTACAGCCCCAGGATGAGATGAGCCGACATCGAGGTGCCAAACACCGCCGTCGATATGAACTCTTGGGCGGTATCAGCCTGTTATCCCCAGAGTACCTTTTATCCGTTGAGCGATGGCCCTTCCATACAGAACCACCGGATCACTATGTCCTGCTTTCGCACCTGCTCGACTTGTCGGTCTCGCAGTTAAGCACGCTTTTGCCATTGCACTTTAGGTACGATGTCCGACCGTACCAAGCGTACCTTCGAACTCCTCCGTTACACTTTGGGAGGAGACCGCCCCAGTCAAACTGCCTACCATGCACTGTCCCCGACCCGGATTCACGGGCCAAGGTTAGAACCTCAAACAAACCAGGGTGGTATTTCAAGGTCGGCTCCACCGAAACTAGCGTCCCGGTTTCAAAGCCTCCCACCTATCCTACACAGATCGGTTCAAAGTCCAATGCAAAGCTACAGTAAAGGTTCATGGGGTCTTTCCGTCTAGCCGCGGGGAGATTGCATCATCACAAACACTTCAACTTCGCTGAGTCTCGGGAGGAGACAGTGTGGCCATCGTTACGCCATTCGTGCAGGTCGGAACTTACCCGACAAGGAATTTCGCTACCTTAGGACCGTTATAGTTACGGCCGCCGTTTACCGGGACTTCAATCAAGAGCTTGCACCCCATCATTTAATCTTCCGGCACCGGGCAGGCGTCACACCCTATACGTCCACTTTCGTGTTTGCAGAGTGCTGTGTTTTTATTAAACAGTCGCAGCCACCATTTTATTGCAACCCCTTCGTCCTTCTGGCGCGAGCCAGTCAAACTACAAGGGCGTACCTTATCCCGAAGTTACGGTACCAATTTGCCGAGTTCCTTCTCCCGAGTTCTCTCAAGCGCCTTAGAATACTCATCTCGCCCACCTGTGTCGGTTTGCGGTACGGTCTCGTATGACTGAAGCTTAGAGGCTTTTCTTGGAACCACTTCCAATTGCTTCGCGACCTAAAGTCGCTCGCCCCACACCCTTGAATCACGCACCCGGATTTGCCTAAGTGCCATCTCCAATGTAGGGACCGGGACATCCAACACCCGGACAACCTTCCGCGATCCGTCCCCCCATCGCATCATACGACGGTGCAGGAATATTAACCTGCTTCCCATCAGCTACGCATCTCTGCCTCGCCTTAGGGGCCGACTCACCCTACGCCGATGAACGTTGCGTAGGAAACCTTGGGCTTACGGCGAGGGGGCCTTTCACCCCCTTTATCGCTACTCATGTCAGCATTCGCACTTCTGATACCTCCAGCATCCTTTACAAGACACCTTCACAGGCTTACAGAACGCTCTCCTACCATGCACTTACGTGCATCCGCAGCTTCGGTATATTGCTTAGCCCCGTTACATCTTCCGCGCAGGACGACTCGATCAGTGAGCTATTACGCTTTCTTTAAAGGGTGGCTGCTTCTAAGCCAACCTCCTGACTGTTTTAGCCTTCCCACTTCGTTTCCCACTTAGCAATATTTAGGGACCTTAGCTGGCGGTCTGGGTTGTTTCCCTCTTGACACCGGACGTTAGCACCCGATGTCTGTCTCCCGTGATTGCACTCTTCGGTATTCGGAGTTTGCTATGGCGGGGTAATCAGCAATAGACCCCCCAACCATGACAGTGCTCTACCCCCGAAGGTGAGACACGAGGCACTACCTAAATAGTTTTCGGAGAGAACCAGCTATTTCCAAGTTTGTTTAGCCTTTCACCCCTATCCACAGCTCATCCCCTAACTTTTCAACGTTAGTGGGTTCGGTCCTCCAGTACGTGTTACCGCACCTTCAACCTGGCCATGGATAGATCACTTGGTTTCGGGTCTACACCCAGCGACTGAACGCCCTATTCGGACTCGCTTTCGCTACGCCTTCCCTAATCGGTTAAGCTTGCCACTGAATGTAAGTCGCTGACCCATTATACAAAAGGTACGCCGTCACCCGTTTCCAGGCTCCGACTGTTTGTATGCATGCGGTTTCAGGATCTATTTCACTCCCCTCCCGGGGTTCTTTTCGCCTTTCCCTCACGGTACTGGTTCACTATCGGTCGATTACGAGTATTTAGCCTTGGAGGATGGTCCCCCCATCTTCAGACAGGATTTCACGTGTCCCGCCCTACTTGTCGTACACCTAGTTCCACAATACTGCTTTCGCATACGGGGCTATCACCCGCTATGGCCGGACTTTCCATTCCGTTCTGCTAGCAATACTGCTAAAGAGTACAAGGCTGATCCCATTTCGCTCGCCACTACTTTGGGAATCTCGGTTGATTTCTGTTCCTACAGCTACTTAGATGTTTCAGTTCGCTGCGTTCGCTTCCCTTGCCTATGTATTCAGCAAGGGATGACCCATACGGGCCGGGTTTCCCCATTCGGACATCTGCGGATCAAAGCTTGTTTGCCAGCTCCCCGCAGCTTTTCGCAGGCTACTACGTCCTTCATCGCCTGTAATCGCCAAGGCATCCACCACATGCACTTATTCGCTTGACCCTATAACGAGTATGTCTCGTTACAGGCTGAGTTCTCGCGTTGTGCCGTATTCCAAGACAATCTTTCGATTGCTCTGGTAATACTGGTTGATACAATCACAACCCAGTGTCGCGTTACTACCGAGCATCTCATCAATGCTCCGCGACACCTTTACTACATTCCATATTGTTAAAGAACAGCCGAACTTTTACGCTCGTCTTGGCTAAGCCAAACGCAAACACCATCGACATCACTTCGTCGATGCTTGCGTTTGGTAACCAAAAGGTTTTGGTGGAGGATGACGGGATCGAACCGACGACCCCCTGCTTGCAAAGCAGGTGCTCTCCCAGCTGAGCTAATCCCCCAGTCACGGCAGAGTACTTCTTCCACCGTCCGTAACTTGGTGGGTCTGGTAGGACTTGAACCTACGACCCCCGCCTTATCAAGACGGTGCTCTAACCACCTGAGCTACAGACCCTTGGCTGTAACATCAAACAAACCGATAAGTGTGGACGCCTAACGTCGGATGCACGCTCTTAAAGGAGGTGATCCAGCCGCACCTTCCGATACGGCTACCTTGTTACGACTTCACCCCAGTCATGAACCCTGCCGTGGTAATCGCCCCCCTTGCGGTTAGGCTAACTACTTCTGGCAAAACCCACTCCCATGGTGTGACGGGCGGTGTGTACAAGACCCGGGAACGTATTCACCGCGGCATGCTGATCCGCGATTACTAGCGATTCCAGCTTCACGTAGTCGAGTTGCAGACTACGATCCGGACTACGATGCATTTTCTGGGATTAGCTCCACCTCGCGGCTTGGCAACCCTCTGTATGCACCATTGTATGACGTGTGAAGCCCTACCCATAAGGGCCATGAGGACTTGACGTCATCCCCACCTTCCTCCGGTTTGTCACCGGCAGTCTCTCTAGAGTGCCCTTTCGTAGCAACTAGAGACAAGGGTTGCGCTCGTTGCGGGACTTAACCCAACATCTCACGACACGAGCTGACGACAGCCATGCAGCACCTGTGTCCACTTTCTCTTTCGAGCACCTAATGCATCTCTGCTTCGTTAGTGGCATGTCAAGGGTAGGTAAGGTTTTTCGCGTTGCATCGAATTAATCCACATCATCCACCGCTTGTGCGGGTCCCCGTCAATTCCTTTGAGTTTTAATCTTGCGACCGTACTCCCCAGGCGGTCAACTTCACGCGTTAGCTACGTTACTAAGGAAATGAATCCCCAACAACTAGTTGACATCGTTTAGGGCGTGGACTACCAGGGTATCTAATCCTGTTTGCTCCCCACGCTTTCGTGCATGAGCGTCAGTGTTATCCCAGGGGGCTGCCTTCGCCATCGGTATTCCTCCACATCTCTACGCATTTCACTGCTACACGTGGAATTCTACCCCCCTCTGACACACTCTAGCCGTGCAGTCACCAATGCAATTCCCAGGTTAAGCCCGGGGATTTCACATCGGTCTTGCACAACCGCCTGCGCACGCTTTACGCCCAGTAATTCCGATTAACGCTTGGACCCTACGTATTACCGCGGCTGCTGGCACGTAGTTAGCCGGTCCTTATTCTTCCGGTACCGTCATCCACACCTAATATTAGTAAGTGCGATTTCTTTCCGGACAAAAGTGCTTTACAACCCGAAGGCCTTCTTCACACACGCGGCATTGCTGGATCAGGGTTGCCCCCATTGTCCAAAATTCCCCACTGCTGCCTCCCGTAGGAGTCTGGGCCGTGTCTCAGTCCCAGTGTGGCTGATCGTCCTCTCAGACCAGCTACTGATCGTCGCCTTGGTGAGCCTTTACCTCACCAACTAGCTAATCAGACATCGGCCGCTCCTATAGCATGAGGCCTTGCGGTCCCCCACTTTCACCCTCAGGTCGTATGCGGTATTAGCTAATCTTTCGACTAGTTATCCCCCACTACAGGGCACGTTCCGATGTATTACTCACCCGTTCGCCACTCGCCATCAATCTAGCAAGCTAGATCATGCTGCCGTTCGACTTGCATGTGTAAGGCATGCCGCCAGCGTTCAATCTGAGCCAGGATCAAACTCTTCAGTTCAATCTGCTGTTTTTCGCTCTATTACGAGCGGTCGCTCACTCTCAGAATCTGACTTGAACTTTCGTTCAAACCTTACTTCTGTGCGAGCACTTCATTACTTGTAAGCTAACGAACTTGCGTTCGCCGCATCCAGTATTAAGCGCCCACACTTATCGGCTGTTTGTTTGTTAAAGAACTGCGCGATCAACTTTGTTCACCGCGTCGCTGCGTTTGCTGCAGCAGAGAAACGAGATTATGCAGAGCTTTTTCGTCGCTGTCAACAACTTGCTGAAGAATTTTTATCGTTCAACGCG
>NZ_VZPV01000010.1 GCF_008801405.1 Ralstonia insidiosa
CAAGCGGAGCGCGCAGCGCCGGCACGGCGCGGAGGCGTCAGGGATTGACGCCCGAAGGGGCGAGACGCCGCAGGCGGCTCGATGCGCAGCACGAAAGCCCGGCCCCGCAGGGGAGACGCCCAGGGGTTAATACGGCGGGTCGTCATCCAAGCTGTCATCCACAGCCGGAAACGGGTTAATCCGGTAGCCCAAGTCTTCAATGGTACGGGCGTTGTCGGGTAGCTTGTCACGCATCCAAACCGGGATGCGGCCCTGCGCAAACAAATTGCACTCGGTCGGCTCTCGATCAGCGGTCAGCCACTCAACACGGAATGCCTGCCCGCCGAAGCCGATTCCCTCGCCAAGCACATTCCAGGTGTAATGCACGCCCTGGTAGATCACGCGCTGAATATCGGTGGCGTCGGCCAGCTCGGCCCAATAGGACTCCAGTTGCGAGACGGCATCCGATTTCGCCCGCTCGATCCGGGCCAAGGTGTCGGCGTCAGGGGTCGGACTGGCAGAAAAGGACAGGACTTGACGCCAGCCAGCGGCCGCATCCTCATGCGTGAAACCAGCGTGGATTCGCAACGGCTGCTCGGTAAAGCAATGCCGGGTTTCGCGCGTGTCATCGTTGAGGTGGATTTCCACGGACTGCCGCTTCGCCCGCAGCCAAGCCGTTCGCGCGGCCTGCTCCAAGCGGTCAGCCTCGCCCTTCGCGGTCCGACCTTCCGCATCGAGGCGGGATTGTTCGGCGCTGCCATCTTCGGCATCCACGCAGCGCAGAAAAACAGCGCGATGATGCGCTTTCGCGTCCTCCCAAGCCTGGAATTCCTGGGGGACGGCGTGCGGGGCGTCAATGAGGAAAAAATCGACGGTCATGATGTTCTCCGAGTTCCTGTTAATACCGGGCACGGAAAGGCTCGGATTGCCGCCAGTTGCGATCAAAATGGGCCAGATATGCCTTGGCCAGCGCCGGATTATTCCAGTTCACCAGGACATTCTCCGAATTCACGCGCGCGGCCGCGTCGGAGTAGTTGAAGCTCCCCAGCTCGACAGTCTGGCGATCCACGATCAGCACCTTGTCATGGTGGATCGGGTAAGCGGAAATTACGCGCACGTCGCAGCCAGCTTCAGCCAGCGCCGAAAGGGCCGCCCGGCCCTTTCCGCTCCGGTCGTCGGTGACGTTGTTCTTGTAGTCGGCCACCAGGGAAACGGCCACCCCGCGCTTGGCCGCGCGCAGCAGCGCGGCCACCACGCGCGGGCTGGTGAAGCTGTAGGACAGTGCCTTGATGTCTGTCTTCGCGGAGTCGATGACGCGAAGCACCAGGGCCTCGGCCCCGCCTTTGGGAGAAAAGCCCACCTCGATGGAGCCGGCCGCAGGCACGGATACGGGCGCGGCTGTCTCGATGGCATCGGCCAGCTCGCGCAGCACGCCGGGCTTGTAGGCGGAAGCGGAGCCGGCCCAGCTCAAGGCGAGGCCGGCGAGGATCACAGGAAGGAAGCGAGGGGGTTTCATGGGGTAGCTCCAGGAAGTTCGATCAAGCCGCAAGGCGCAGCTCGTTGAGGAAGTCAGCGGCCACCACGGGGCAGACGGCATTGCCCAGCAGGTGCATGGCATCGCGGTGGACGTTGGGGAGGACGTAGGACGGCGGAAAGCTCATAGCGTCCCGTGCCTCGGGCACGGCAAGCATTCGCATCCGGTCGCCCTCGATCACGGCCCAGCGGTCGCGGGTCGTGATGGTGCCGACAGGCCGGTGGATGCTGCGGCCAGTGAGGCCGCTGCCGCTGGAGTAGTACGGGATCAAGAAGCGGTCGCCGTGCGCAGCACGGCCCGCCGCGATCTGGCGCAGCGTCTTTTCGCTGCGCCTGGGCGTGGCGATCGGACTCCACGGGTGGGCATCCCACTGGATCACGTCGGCAATGGGTCGGTGCTCGCGGCGCGGCAGGCTCAAACGCAGCGGCCGCCGCGAGCGCGTGCAGACCAGGAACAGGCGTTGCCGGTTCTGCGGCACGCCATGATCGGCCGCATCGACCAGATGCGGCGAAACGGCGTAGCCCAGCCGGCGCAGCGCATCGCGCCAAGCCGGATAAAGCACCCACTTCTCGAAGTCCGGCACGTTCTCGACCAGGATCACCGGGCTGCGGTGATATTCCGCGCAAGCCACCACGGCCCAAGCCGTGCTGCGCAGCGCGTCATGGTGCGGCCGTTCGCGGCCTCTTGCCCTCGAATGCCCTTGGCAGGCTGGCGAAGCCAGCACAACATCATGCGCGGGCACCGCGCGCCAGTCGGCTTGCTGAAGGTCTTGGCACTCGTGCCAAGTGTCCGGGTGGTTGGTCTGGTGGTACTGAACAGCGAGCGGCCAATGGTTTGCGGCCCACACGACGCGCGCGCCGGCAAGGCGCGCGCCCTCGGTGAAGCCACCGGCCCCCGCAAAGAGGTCGATGCAGCGCATGGGTCAGAATTCCGTGGTCAGGGTGCCATCGGGGAGGCGCTTCATCAGGTCGAAGCCGTTATCCGTCCCGCCGCAGCTCTCCAGCTCCTTCAGCGCCGCCTTGAAAGTGTGGTGGTCGCTCCACACGTCTTCGGCATCGGTGCCGGCGTTCTCAACGATCACCCATTGCGGGTAATCCGTGGCTTGGGCGGTGGTGTTGGCCTGGGCGACGTGGGCGGTCTGCATGGTCGTTTTCCTTATGCGGAAGGGTTGAAGATGGTCTAAGCGGCTGGGGTCTGGTCTGCTCACCGTCACCCCTGCCGGGGCATCGCCTCATCACTGAAGCAATGCCTATATTCTACCCGTCAAACTATTGACCGTCAATAGATATTGGCGTTTATTTGCTTTCATTGTGAAAGCAAATAACACGCAAGCGCGGACTTTCGCGCGCGAAAGTCACCGCAGGGCGAAGCCAAAACGGTTGTAGAGGTAGAGGCCAGCGAGCGTCAGCGCCCCGGCCACGGCTGCACCGCCCAGGGCGTGCCACCAATCGCGGCCACTCGGCCACGTCGCCAGCAGGCATTGCACCGCCAGGAGCTTCAGGCCAAGGCTGGGCCACGCCAGAGCGGGCCAGCCAGCGGAATGCCACAGCAGGCCGGCGCTCAACGGGATGAGAAGGAACGGCGCGAGGGCCACGGGAACCGCATTCCACCAGCGCAGGCGCATGAACAGCACGCGCCCCAGCAGCAGCTCCCCGTCAGGCATCCGGCGCGGCAGGATCGACATGGAAACCGGGCGCGCACCAAACAGCCAGCCGGCCATCCAGTGCATAGCCTCATGGGCCAGCGTGCCAGGCAGCACGGACAGGGCGTACAGCCACGTCCAGCGCCGAACGGTGCGGGTCGCCACCAGCATGACCGCGAAGCTGGCCAGATGCAGCCACGCGGAGCCGATCATGTCTTGTCAGCCTTCTTTGCGGTGAAGCCCCGGATGGTCGCCTCTTGACTGGCGACTTGACTGCGCAGCGCGTCGAGTTCCCCTGTCACCCGGCCAAGTTGGGCGGCCGCATCGCGTGCCTCTTTGCGCGCCTCGTCCAGCTCGGCCTCCATGCGCTGCTTGGAAGTCTCCAGCTTGCCGATGACCTCCACGCTGCGCTGCTTCTGGTCGTGCAATGCCTGCTGGTGAGCATCTTTCAGTCGCCCCACCTCGGCATCATGCTGGGCACGTTGAGCAGCCGCCCCTTCGGCGTGCTCTTTCCGCGCCGCCGCCAGCTCGGCCGCTCCTTGATCCTGCACTCGCGCAAGTTCACCGCGAACTTGGGCCAGCTCGCGCTCCAAGTCTGCCGCTTGCTGGGAGAGTCGGGCCACGTCCGCGCGCTGGGTGGAAAGCTCGGCTTCCACCGTCCGGCGCGCAGCCTCCGCTTCATCACGCCGCGCACGCTCGGCCTTCAGGTCGTCATGCACCTCATTGGCCCGCTTCTCCAGCTCTGCCGCCCGTGCTTCACCAGCCGCAGCCCGTTCGGTTTGCGCAGCCACGTCGACTTGAAGGCTGGCGAGTTGGTCGGTCAGCTCGGCGGCTTGCCGGCGTGCTTCATCGCGCTCGTCCTCTCGCTTCTCGGCCAGGGCCAGCGCCTCCGCTGTCTCGGCTTCGAGTTCCTGACGCACCCGCTCCAGGGATTCACGCTCGGAGGCCAAGCGGCCATTGGCAAGCTCTAGGGCCACGCCCCACATGTCCGAAGCCCAGCCCTGCACCTTGTCGAGCACAACCTGGGGCGCGGCCTCGCGTACCGGCTCGGCCGACTCGGCAGCCTTGCGGCGGGCCTTCCAGGCGCGCAGCACCGGGCCGATGGTGGCGTAGCTGCCGCCCTTCGTGCTCGTCCACTTCGCCAGCAGTTCGCGCACCGTCTCGTTCGTCGGGCGCATCCCCTCTGCCGCCAGTTGTTCGGCGGCTTTACAGATCAGTTCTTCCGTGATGATCGCTTCGCTTGCCATGACAGGCTCCTTTCGGTTGATTGTGTTGTTTGTTGTTGTATGTTGTATTTTACAGCAAACAACAACAAACGCAACAGGCGAAGTGCCGGTCGGGATCGGCCGCCGTCGCCCTTGCCTTCGGCGTGCCGGCGTCGAGCTGGTGGTGGAAGCAGGTCGGTGGCCACCTCGGCGGCCGTCCTTCTGGAAAAGGGGTCCCCTCGTTTTCAGTGCAATAACTGGCGGTACGCAAACCCAGCACTGGCGCGGGGGTGGTGTTGGTAGATCGTTGATTCTGTTGGCTTTCCTGTTCACTTCTCAAACGGGTATCGTGGCC
>NZ_VZPV01000011.1 GCF_008801405.1 Ralstonia insidiosa
GCCGGGCAAGCGGAGCGCGCAGCGCCGGCACGGCGCGGAGGCGTCAGGGATTGACGCCCGAAGGGGCGAGACGCCGCAGGCGGCTCGATGCGCAGCACGAAAGCCCGGCCCCGCAGGGGAGACGCCCTAACGACGGCGGGAATCCTGGTGCAACAGGTCATAGACGCCCTGCCCTTCGCTGTGCTGGCAATACTGGCACCAGCGGAGCATCCCCGCAGCCGTGGCCCGCCATTGCGTCATGCCGCGCTTTGCACACGCCGGGCAAAGCCCACGTTTCGGCTTCCGGGAACCGAAGCCCTGGCCAGCTCTCACGCCCACGGCGCGCACCCGGAAAAGGGCCATGCAGGGACGGCGTAGCCGTGCCGGCCAAGCCCAGCAGGATGCCGCGCGGCGGGGCGCAGCCCCAAGAGCGCCCGCCCGCGCAGGCGGGCGGTGGTCATCAGCATTGCCAGTTGGCACGGAAGCCGCGCCAGTCGCGGGCCACAAAGCCGGTGGCCGATTCGAGCGCGGCGGCCAGGGCCTCGGCGCGCGCATGGGACGAGTGGCGGCGGATCGCGGCCGCGAACTCGGCCAGGGTCAGGCGGGAACCCCAGCGCACCAAGTAGCCCCATGCGGCGATAGCGTGGCGGATCAGTTCGTTGGTGGCAGTGTCGGTAGCGGTCTTGCTCATGGTCATGTCCTTGGGTTGGATGGTCGAGGGTGAGGCTGACGCGCGGGCCTGCTCGCCCTGGTGCGCGTCAGCCGGGTGCAGCGCCGGCCAGCGGCCGGCGCTCCGATTTAGGCGGCGGCCTCCAGCTCGGGCACGGCGCGGGATTCATCCAGGCGCAAGCGGGATTCGGGAACCGGGAACCACGGGCAATCCCAGTCCAGCAGATAGCGCGCGCCGTTCGCGTACTGGCCGCACGGCGAAGCCGGGCGCTGATAGAAGCCGGTGACACGCAAGGGAAACTCAATGCCTGCCGGGTTCGTGTAAATCACTGGATCGCCGGCTTTGAACCGCAAGGGCTGGCCGTTCTCGGGTGCATAGGGCTTTTGCGCGTCGTGCTGGGCGGTGACTTCCTCGGCCCATTCGTGGTGGCTGCTCATGGTGTCGTCCTTCGTGTAGTGGTGGGAGGGAGGCCCGGCCGCGCGTCCAGCGTGGCCGGGCGGCTCGGGTTAGCCCTTCAGGCGGCGCATTTCCTCGGCCAGCACCCACAAGGCGCGGTTCAGCTTAACGCTCTGGTCGATGCCGTTGACCGGGCGCGTCGTGGTGGTGCGGCCGCTGCGGTTGCGGCCGCGCAGTCCGCCCTTCATCATGTTTTCCTGCACGCGGTTGAAGGTCGTCCACATATCGTCGCGGCGATCCTCGAAGCGGCGCGGGGCCAGGATTTGGGATTCAGTCACGGGCACAGCCCCGCTGTCCTGGTCGTCGTACTTCAGGGCCAGTGCAGCGCGGGCAAAGGCGGCCTGCTCGCCCTGGTTGAGCGTGAGCACCTGCATGGCCTCGCGCTGGGTGGTGGCTTCCTCGAAGCTGTCCAGCACCTTGAAAGCGCCTTCGATCACATCGCCCACCACGTCGCCGTTATGGCGCACGCGGATGTCGCTGGTTGTCTCGCCGCATACCATGCCGTTAGAGCACACAAAGCGGAACATGCCGGCCAGCATCTGGTAGCTGCTGGTGCCGTCGTGGCTGTTCAGCAGGATGATTTCATTCGCCTCGCGGCCGGCGATCTGGTCGGCGTGGCGCAGGCGGATCATGTGCTTGGTGTGCTCGCGCTTTTCCTCGTTGCGCACGCGGGTCTGGCAAACCATGAAGGGCTGGAAACCCTCTTTGCGCAGGCCGTTCAGAACGTCAATGGTCGGGATATAGGTGTAACGCGCGGAGCGGCTTTCGTGGGCGGCCTCGGCAAAAATCGAGGGGGCCACGGCGCGGATTTGGTCATCCGACAGGGGCATGTCGGCGCGGATACCGGAAGCATTGCGGAAGCGGCTTGCGAGTTGCATGGTCATTTCTCCAGTGAGTTGATGATGGTCTAGGGATCAAAGGGCCGATAAGCCCGGCCTGCTCGCCGGGCCTGTCGGTTGTTCAGGTCTGCGGCGCGGATTCGCGCAACATCCCTTGAATCTTGGCTTGGAGGTCTTCCAAGCGGGCCACCGCCTCGGCGGTGCCTTCTTCGTTCGGGCAGTAGTCTTTTTTGTCGTCGATGAGGTTTTTCACTGCATATTCCAGATCGAAAAGCTCATCACGGGTAAAGCTGCTGGCCATGATTAGCGGCGGCCTTGACCGGCTTGCTCGGTGCTGTCGTAGTCGCGCATCCAGTCGTCGTGCTCGGCGTTGCCGGGGCCTTGCTGCTGCTGGCCAGCGTCACCGCCTGCACGGTTGCCGCTGGGACGGCCCAGGTACTGCACGCGCTCGGCCTCGAAGTTGAAACCGCCCTTGCGTTCGGCCTGCTTGTACCAGCTACGAATCCGGCCCATCACCGCCACGGTGGAACCCTTCTTCAGAAACTTGGCGTCGTTCTCGGCTTGCTTGCCGTAGGTCGTCACCGGGATGAAGTCGGTTTCTTCGTGCTTCTTGCCGTCGCGGTCGAAATAGACGTTATCCACGGCGACAGTGAAGGTCACGGAAGGCGTGCCGCTGGGCGTGTAGCGCAATTCCACGTCCTTGGTCACGTTGCCCACGATGGTGAAAGTGTTGATGCTGGCCATGATCGAAGCTCCTTTTTTGCTCGGTTGATGGTGGTCTTTGCTGCCTGGTGCAGAACCGTTCTTTGTTCCTACACCATGAGTCATATTGTACCATAAAACTATTGACCGTCAATAGTTTGTGAGAGAGAAAAGCCTGATTTTTCGCGGGTTCCCGGCTTGTGTTTCTTCGGGGTTCAGGCAAGCTACCTTGGAGCCTCGGGGCGGGGTTTGGGGGCCGGAACAGGCCCCCAAGGTGTTGCAGTTGCTCTTGCCCC
>NZ_VZPV01000012.1 GCF_008801405.1 Ralstonia insidiosa
AAGGGGTCCCCTCGTTTTCAGTGCAATAACTGGCGGTACGCAAACCCAGCACTGGCGCGGGGGTGGTGTTGGTAGATCGTTGATTCTGTTGGCTTTCCTGTTCACTTCTCAAACGGGTATCGTGGCCTCCCACTAATGGGGTTCACGATGCAGGACTGGCAAACGACGTTTTTGGGGATGCGTGAGCTGCCCCGCGATATCAGTGACTTCGAGATGAAGGCGTTTTTCACCTTCGATGGTGCAGAGCGCGAGGCAATCAATGCGCGCCGGGGTGACGCCCACAAGCTCGGTCTGGCGCTGCATATCGGGTTTTTGCGCATGAGTGGCCGCCTGCTGTATGCCTTTCGGGTGGTTCCCGTCGCCCTGTGGCGCCACTTGAGCGAGGAACTTGGCATTGCCACCCCTGATGTGGCTTCGCTGCGCACGCTGTACGGGCGGGAGAAGACACTGTTCGATCACCAGCAAGTAGCGTGCACGGCCCTTGGTTTTCGGTGGATGCCCTGATCGAAAAGCATTGGGACAGCCCGGTGCACCTGGCAGCCTCGGTCATGAGCGGACATGCCAGTGCGGTGGCAGCTCTTGCGCGGTTCGGTTCTGCCGCCCAGGGCGATCCAATCTATGAGGCTGGCGTGCAATTGGGGCGGTTGCTGCGTACGGCGTTTTTGGCTGACTACTTTGTCAAGGACGCTTTCAGGAACGAGTTGCGCCGGGTGCTCAATCGGGGCGAGGCTGTTAACGCCCTCAAGCGCGCCATTTATACCGGCCGGATCAGCCCGGCGCAGGCCAAACGTGTCGATGAAATGCAGGCTGTGGCCGATGCGTTGAGCCTGATGGCCAACATCGTGATGGCGTGGAATACCTCACAGATGCAGGCGGTCCTGGATCGCTGGTCGAACCGCCGCCAGGTCATTCCACCGGAACTGATCGGAAAAATTGCTCCCACCAGGCTGGAAAGCATCAACCTGCGAGGCGTGTTCCGCTTTCCTGTTGACCGTTATGCCGACCAAATCCTGCCCTCGCGGCAGGGAGCACCGATAACTGGCACCAACGGATGAAACCGATCACGGTTTGACGCCACGAATCGCAGATTTGAAAGTGAAC
Source organism: Ralstonia insidiosa (assembly GCF_008801405.1). Lineage (NCBI taxonomy): Bacteria > Pseudomonadati > Pseudomonadota > Betaproteobacteria > Burkholderiales > Burkholderiaceae > Ralstonia > Ralstonia insidiosa. The sequence continues at coordinate 1,102 of NZ_VZPV01000012.1, forward strand.
AGGAAAGTCAATGAAATCAACGATCTACCAACACCACCTCCGCGCCAGTGCTAGCTTTTCGTACCGTCACTTATTGCACTGAAAACGA
>NZ_VZPV01000013.1 GCF_008801405.1 Ralstonia insidiosa
AACCTCAGCCCCGCGCCAGGTACCGCTCCACCAGCCTCACCCAGTACGTCGCGCCCAACGCCAGCAGCTCGTCGTTGAAGTCGTAGCTCGGGTTGTGCAGCATGCAGGGACCTAAACCGTGGCCTTGGAGGCCGTTGCAAGCCGTGCATTGGTTCGCTCCGCCGTCGACAGCAAGTTCTCTCGGTGGCAGAGATTCCCTCGGAATCTTTCGGCGGCCTAAGGGTGAGGGCTTATGCATGTTTCGTTATGCGATTTCATCAAGCACTGCTTGACAAGGTGCCTCGGTGGTCCCATAATCGCAAGTTCTCTTCGGAGAGGTGCCCGAGTGGCTAAAGGGGGCAGACTGTAAATCTGTTGGCTTACGCCTACGCTGGTTCGAATCCAGCCCTCTCCACCAGAATTAAGCAGTGAGTTCGGTCCTTAGCCAGGGCCGGGCGGCAAGGGAAGAAGTAACCCGGGCGGGTGTAGCTCAATGGTAGAGCAGAAGCCTTCCAAGCTTACGACGAGGGTTCGATTCCCTTCACCCGCTCCATTCACTGTTAGTAAGTTTCGCCCATGTGGCTCAGTGGCAGAGCACTCCCTTGGTAAGGGAGAGGTCGGCAGTTCGATCCTGCCCATGGGCACCACGCATCCACCAACCCAAATCGCTACCGAGACAGGAGTCGCGTCATGGCAAAGGAAAAGTTCGAGCGGACCAAGCCGCACGTGAACGTTGGGACGATTGGTCACGTTGACCACGGCAAGACGACGCTGACCGCAGCGATCGCCACCGTGCTGTCGAGCAAGTTCGGTGGT
>NZ_VZPV01000014.1 GCF_008801405.1 Ralstonia insidiosa
TGATCTCGTCATTGGCGACGCGCTCGGCGTGCGCCAGAATCTCGGAGATCGTGACCGGGCAGGCCGAGATCGCCATCACCATGTCCTTCAGGCCGGCCTCGATCCGCTTGGCGATCTCGATCTCGCCTTCGCGGGTCAGCAGCTCGACGGTACCCATCTCGCGCATGTACATGCGGACCGGGTCGGTGGTGCGGCCGAATTCGGAGTCGACCGTCGACAGCGCGGCTTCGGCCTCTTCCTCGGCCTCTTCCTCGCTGGTGGCCGACGGGGCATTGTCGTTGAGCAGCAGCGTCTCGGCGTCGGGCGCCTGCTCGTAGACGGCGATGCCGATGTCGTTGAGCGTCGCGACCAGCGTGTCGATCGTTTCCGAATCGACCATGTCGTCCGGCAGGTGATCGTTGATCTCGGCGTAGGTCAGGTAGCCGCGCGACTTGCCCAGCTTGATCAGC
>NZ_VZPV01000015.1 GCF_008801405.1 Ralstonia insidiosa
TTGCGGCAAATGCGCTTAACAGAAGCCAGCACTTTCATGATTTTCCTCTTCCTTCAATTCCTGTTTCGGCTCACTTCGTCCGGAAGACGATGCGCGCGCGTGACAGATCGTATGGCGTCAATTCGACCGTAACTTTGTCCCCCGGCAGGATACGGATGTAGTGCATCCGCATCTTCCCGGAGATATGGCCCAGTACGACATGGCCATTTTCCAGCTTCACCCTGAAGGTCGCATTGGGCAGGTTTTCGATTACCTCACCCTGCATCTGGATGACGTCGTCTTTAGCCATACCTAGCCTGTCCTGACCCGGCTCAGCGCAAAGTCAGGTTACCTTTGAAATTGGCCTTCTTCAGCAACGACTCGTACTGCTGCGACATGACATAGGACTGAACCTGGGCCATGAAGTCCATCGTGACGACCACGATGATC